>JAFXIB010000003.1 GCA_017533505.1 Clostridia bacterium
ATTGGTTATGCGTGGCTCTTCGCCTACTGGGTTTTCGACAAGAGCATTGGTTACTGCATAATAGTGTCCGTTACGGAAGGCATATTCGATGCTTTCTTCCGACCTATCTGGTGCGATGAACATGGTATAGCTCCAGCCGATGTCGTCATCGTCGTGAGTGTCATCGGTTGCTACGCAGAAGATATTTCTTTCGGGCATAAGTGCTGTTAAGCAAGCGTCCCAAATTTCACGGTCCTCTTCATATCTATCGTTGCGATTGACGATTTCCATACCTACGATGCAAGGATAGTTGCGATACCACTCAATTCTTTGCTCCATAGTTACATTGTCATATTTGCCTGGGTGGTTCAAGATGCAGATACCACCGCCTTCTGTGGTAAGGTCAAATATGTCAGTGGGTGCCATGATGGCAAATTCTATATAGGTATAATATACATTTATGTGTGCGATAACGCCTTCTGCTTCATTGGAGCTGATAGGGGTTAGATAGTAATCGGTTACGCCGATGGACTCAAATGTATCAAAGCCGAGATAGTGGTCGGTTATTGCAAGGATGTCGTAACCTCTATCTTGATACTGATAAACTCTGTCTTGTGGGGAAGTCCAGCTGTCAAGACTTCTGTTTGTATGGGTGTGGGTGTTGGCTTTATATTGGTTCATAGACCAAAAGGGAATGGGCTCGGGTGCAGTGGTATCATCTTGTGTGCCAAAAAATTCCACACCGATGGTGGCAATCGCAGTAGCAATGAATACGGCAAGAACTAATACAACCAATAATTTCTTCATAAAAGCACCTCTACAACCTTTTAATTTTAGCATAAAAATCACAATTTGAAAACCTATAAAAGCAATTATTAAACAAAAAAGAAAAAATTGGAAAGTTGTCGAAAATGGGGCAAAAGCATTTGACACTTTATATTTATATAAAGTACAATAGGAATATCTTTTTTCAAAGAAGAAAAACAAACAAAAAATCAAAACGCCTATTGGCAAAAAATGGAGGAAAAAATGAAAAAAGTTTTAGCTATCGTTCTTTGCGTAGCAATGCTTGCAGCACTTGGCGTAAGCTTGGTTGCTTGTAATGACAACGCTGACTTCAAAGTTGGCTTCATCTGCTTACATGATGAAAACTCAACCTATGACAAGAACTTCATCGATGCTATCTATGAAGCTCAAAAGGCTCTTGGACTAAAGGATGAACAAATCATCATCAAGACCAATGTTCCAGAAGGCAACGAGTGTTATGTTGCAGCTGCTGACCTTGTAGACCAAGGATGTGATGTTGTTTTCGCAAACAGCTTTGGTCACGAATCTTATATGCTCCAAGCAGCTAAGGATTTCCCAGAAGTTCAATTCTGCCATGCAACTGGTACTATGGCTCACGATGCAAATGTAGCTAACTTCCAAAACGCATTTGCTTCCATTTATGAAGGTAGATATCTTGCTGGTATCGCTGCAGGACACAAGCTTCAAGAGCTTGTAAACGGTGGTGCTGCTGCAAAGATTGGCTATGTAGGCGCTTTCCCATATGCAGAAGTAGTTTCTGGTTACACTTCTTTCTATCTTGGTGTTAAGAGCGTTGTTGCTAATGTAACCATGGAAGTTCAATTCACCAACAGCTGGTATGACGAAACTGCAGAAAAGAATGCAGCTAACAACCTCATCCAACGCGGCGCTGTTCTTATCAGCCAACACGCAGATAGCTGGGGCGCACCTACTGCTTGTGAACAAGCTAATGTTCCTAATGTATCTTACAACGGCTCAACCATTTCTAACTGCCCCAACACCTATATCATTTCTTCAAGAATCAATTGGGCACCTTACTATGAATATATGATTAAGTGTGTTCAAAACGGCGAAGATATCGCAGCTGACTGGACTGGCACTATTGCTACCAACTCTGTTCTTCTAACAGACCTCAACGCAGCAGCATATGCAGATGCAGCTACTGCAACTGCAGCTCAAAACGCTATCAACACTGCTAAGGCAGCTCTCCAAAACGGAACTCTCGAAGTATTTGATTGTGATACATTTACCGTTGGTGGTCAAACTATTGCTACATACATGGCAGATGTTAACACCGATAGCGCATTCACTCCAGATACTCAAGTTATCGAAAATGGTGCATTTGAAGAATCTTCAAAGCGCTCAGCTCCTTACTTTGATATAAGAATCGATGGCATCACCTGCCTCAACTAATTGAATTTATAACTATTAATACGGAAAGGCGGAGTTAATCTCCGCCTCTCCCAATTTATTGACTTAATTTACAGTTTTACAGTAGCGCCACCCCTTATGAGTAGCGCTTTTTGATAAGAATGGAGGAAAAACGCGTGAACCAAGTAGCAATAGAACTAAAAAAGGTTTCAAAGCGCTTTGGCGAAGTTGTTGCCAACAATCAAGTGGATCTCAAGGTTTACAAAAATGAAATTCTTTCGCTTCTTGGCGAAAATGGTAGTGGCAAAACAACTCTTATGAATATGATTTCCGGCATTTATTTCCCAGATAGTGGCGAAATTGAAATTGACGGAAAGCCTGTTGTTATCAAATCTCCAAGAGATGCACATAACTACAAAATCGGCATGATTCACCAACACTTTAAGCTTGTTGATGTATTCAGCGCAGCCGACAATATTTTGCTTGGCGAAAAGATGCCAGAGTATTCCATTTCCCAAAAGGCAAAGGAAATCCTTGCATCTCTCCCCGAAGATAAGATTATCAAGGGTGTCGAAAAGGATGGCAAGATCACCAAGACCATAGATTTCAAGGTGCTTGGCGACACAATGCTAACTTACTTAAAGGTAGCAGCACTTCCTTTTATTAAGCTCGGCAAGCTAATCAAATTTGATATTTTAGCAAAGAATAGGGCAAAGACTCTACAAGAAGTTGCAGACAAATACGGATTTGAAATTGACTTAAAGAAGAAAATATACGACCTATCCGTTTCTGAAAAACAAACGGTCGAAATTATAAAGGTACTTTATCGTGGAGCAGAGATACTTATTCTTGATGAGCCTACTGCAGTTTTGACTCCACAAGAAATCGAAAAGCTTTTTGCTGTTCTTCGTCGTATGCGTGATGACGGCAAGGCTATCATTATAATTACCCACAAACTTAACGAAGTTATGGCTATTTCAGACAAGGTTGCAGTATTAAGAAAGGGCGAGCATATCGCAACCGTAAATACAGCTGAAACCAACGAAAAAGAACTTACCGAAATGATGGTAGGCAAAAAGGTTGAACTCAACATTGATCGTACCGAGCCACATGATATGGCAGAAAGACTTGTTGTCAAAGACCTTTCTATTGTCAATCACGATAAGGTTAAGGTACTTGACAATGTCAACTTTGTTGCAAGAAGTGGCGAAATTTTGGGCATTGCAGGTATTGCGGGTAGTGGACAAAGAGAACTTCTTGAGTCTATTGCAGGTCTTGTTAAGTTCAATGGTGGTGACATCATTTATAATGACCCCACAAAGAATAATGAGCCAGTTGACCTCAAGAGCAAGACACCTGTTCAAATTCGTGAACTTGGCGTAAGACTATCATTTGTTCCAGAAGACAGACTTGGTATGGGATTGGTAGCAAACATGGATATTGTTGACAATATGATGCTCCGTAGCTACAAAAAGGGACACAGCGTATTCCTTGATAGAAAGAGCCCATCAAAACTTGCAGATGAAATCGTACATGACCTTGAAGTTGTTACACCTAACACACATACTGCTGTCAGAAAACTTTCTGGTGGCAATGTTCAAAGGTACTTGTTGGCAGAGAAATCGCTTCTGCTCCTACCGTACTGATGGCAGCATATCCAGTTAGAGGACTTGATATCAACTCATCATACACCATTTACAACCTACTCAACGAGCAAAAAGAAAAGGGTGTTGCTGTTATCTTTGTTGGCGAAGACTTGGATGTTCTTATCGACCTTTGCGATAGAATTTTGGTTCTTTGCGCGGGTAAAGTTACAGGCATTGTTGATGCAAGGAATATCACCAAAGAAGAAATTGGTCTGCTTATGACAAAAACAGAAGCAAGTGAAAAGGAGGGTGAATAATATGGCTAAAGTTAAAGCAAACAAAACACCCCTTGTAAGAATATCAAAGCGCACTGATATATCTGGCTGGAAAGCTCTTGGTATTCGTGCGATAGCATTTGTTGCAGCCCTTGTTTTGGGTGGTATCGTAACAGCAATTTTGCTTGAAGGAAATCCATTCAAGTTCTATTCCTATTTGTTTGAAGGAACATTTGGAACACCTCGCCGTATTTGGAAGCTTTTGCAAGACCTTGCAATGTTGCTTCTCATTTCACTTGCTGTTACCCCAGCATTTAAGATGCGTTTCTGGAATATTGGCGCAGAAGGTCAAGCTCTTGTAGGTGTTCTTGCTGCTGGCGCAATGATTTTCTATATTGGTGATGCAGTACCAAACGGCGTACTTATTCTTATTATGGCAGTAGCCGCAGTTGCAGCTGGTATCATTTGGGCAGTTATTCCTGGTATTTTTAAGGCTTATTTTAACACCAACGAAACATTGTTTACACTTATGATGAACTATGTTGCAATGTGCCTTATAAACTACTTTATCAACATTTGGGTTACAAGTGGTTCAGGTGTTTTGGGCGTACTTGCAGGGGGACATTTCCCAGTTATAGGTGGTCAACCACAAATTCTGACAATTATAATAGTAGCAGTTGTAACAGCTCTTGTTGCAGTATACTTGAGCCGTAGTAAACATGGCTATGAGTTAAGTGTTGTAGGTGAATCAGAAAATACTGCTCGTTATATCGGTATCAATGTTAAGAAAGTTGTTATTCGTACCATGATACTTTCTGGCGCTCTTTGTGGTCTTGTGGGACTACTTCTTGTAGGTGGTATTCACTATACCGTTACTGCTGACCTTGTTGGTGGCAATGGATTTACTGCTATCTTGGTAAGCTGGCTTGCAAAATTCAATCCTATTTATATGATAGCAACAAGCTTCCTTGTAACATTCCTCAATCAAGGTGCTACATTTGCTGCTGACTCATTTAGACTTGGTGGTTCATTTAGTGATATCATCGTAGGATTGTTCTTCTTCGCTATTATTGCTTGCGAATTTTTCATCAACTACAAGGTTACCTTCAACCTTAAATCAAAGAAAAAAGATGAAGCAAAAGCAGCTATCGTAACTGAAGAAGTTGTAGAAGAAGTTAAAGAGGAGGTACAAGGATAATGTTTGCTTCCATTCTAACAAGTGCAATTAGATTTAGTACCATTTTCACACTTGGCTCAACTGGTGAAACCCTAACCGAAAAATCCGGCAACCTTAACCTTGGTATTCCTGGTATAATGTGTGCTGGCGCAATCGGTGGAATTATTGGAGAAAATATTTATATTCAATCACTTGGTAGTATTGCTGAAATTAGTGCTTTTGGCGCAATCGTAACACCTTTGATTTTCTCTATGATTTTCTCTGGTTTACTTGGTGCGTTCTACTGCTTGTTAACAGTAACGCTAAAGTGCAACCAAAATGTAACTGGTCTTGCTATCACCACATTTGGCGCAGGCCTACTCAGCCTTCTTGGTAACAGAATTGATAAGACTGGCTTTGCTCAAGCAAGCTTGTTCTTTACAGATGGTATGGATTTTGCTTCCAAACTTGGTGGCTTTGGTCAAGTTGTTTTCTCACATGGCTTTATGGTTTACTTTGCAATCATCCTTGCAATCATCGTTGCTGTAATCATAAAGAGAACTCGTACAGGCCTATCACTCCAAGCAGTAGGTGAAAACCCAGCAACAGCTGATGCAGCTGGTTTGAGTGTAACAAACTATAAGTATGCAGCTACCATTATTGGCTCAATGATAGCTGGTTTTGGTGGTGTATTCTATATTTTTGACTACCTTGGTGGTTCAATTGAGTATACTATTGAAGCTTATGGTTGGTTGGCAATCGCTATTGTTATATTTAGTGTATGGAAGCCAAACTTTGGTATTTTCAGTTCACTTATCTTTGGTTTCCTTTATATTCTTCCATACTATACACAAGTAAACTTTGCTCAAATGGAACTTATCAAGATGGTACCTTATGTTGTAACCATTTTGGTTCTTATCGTAACTTCCATTATGAACAGGAAAGAATCACAACCACCAGCAGCACTTGGTTTGACTTACTTTAGGGAAGAAAGGTAATGGACAATCTCGAAAGAATGGCTAAAGGTCTACTATACGACCCTACAACCAACGATGTTATGGATTATCAATTGAGCTTGCTTGACAAGATGGTGGAGTATAACAATACTCTACCTCGTGAGCAAGAAAGACGCCAAAAGCTCCTAAAAGAGATGTTTGGTGCTGTTGGCAAGGGTTGTTATATAGAAGCTCCATTCCATGCAAATTGGGGTGGCAAGCATGTTTTTATGGGAGACTATGTTTATGCCAACTTTAACCTAACATTGGTTGATGATGCAAACATCTATATTGGTGACAATGTTATGTTTGCCCCAGGTGTCATAGTTGCAACAGCAGGGCATCCTGTAAACCCAACCTTGCGCGAAAAGGGATATCAATACAACAAGGAAGTACACATCGGCAACAATGTATGGATTGGTGCAAATGCAACCATTCTCCCGGGTGTTACCATTGGTGACAATACTGTAATTGGTGCTGGTGCTGTTGTATCAAGGGATATACCAGCCAATGTTGTAGCGATGGGAGTTCCTTGCAAGGTTGTGCGCGAAATCGGAGAGCACGACAAAGAGTATTTTTTCCGTAACGAAAAAATTGACATTCCGATAGAGTAATTTTTAACCAAAAGATAATAGGCGAAATAGATTACTAATGAGGTGGGTATGCTTAAAAGAACGCTTTTGACGCTCCTTTTAGCAGTAGTTTTAGCGACAATTTGTGTAGTCGCTGTCTATGAGTGTAATCAAACCGATTATAATATCACGGCAACACCTCTTGATAATGCCTATAGCATTTCTTCTAACCTTTACGGCATATTTATTGAAGACATAAACTATGCCGTAGATGGTGGTTTGAACGCCAATTTAATCCAAAACAACTCATTTGAATATACTTATATTGTAGGAGCAGAGGAGTATGCTCCACTTGAGCTTGAGCGTTCTTTTTGGGAGCTTGACGAAGGATGTGTTTTGACAAGAGAGCATCCTATTGCTGACACCAATCCCACACAGCTTAAAGTTAATATTAGCGACAGCTGGTCAACCATATATAATATAGGGTATGGCGAGCGCGATGTTGATGGTGGCAGTATTTCTATACAAAAAGGATGTAGCTATGGAGCAACATTGTTTGCTTGTGGCGAAAAGTTTAGTGGTAGCATAAAGATTTCTGTTGTAACTGACGAAGGGGAGCTACTTACCGAAGAAAGGGAAATTGGCTTATTATGTTCAACAGATTATGTCAAGTATCAATGCGAAATACCAGCTATAAATACAGGACTTGGCAAGTTAAAGATTGATATTATTGGTACAGGCACATTATATCTTGACTCATTTTCCTTGCGTGATACAGCTTCATATGGATATGGTTTAAGCGAGTGGGGAGATAGCTCCATTAGGCTTGATTTATTCAATTGTCTAAAGGAACTCAACCCAAGCTTTGTGCGTTTTCCAGGTGGCTGTCTTGCAGAGGGTGCTTTCAGCTGGGAAAACGACTATGATTGGAAGCAATCAGTGGGCTCAAACGAGCTACGAGTACAAAAGCCCAACCTATGGGGATATATGCAGAGTATGGAAATAGGCTTCTATGAGTATTTTCTCTTGACGGAAGCACTTGGAGCCACAGCTGTACCCGTGCTTGGTGCTGGCGTATTATGTCAAGCAAGGGGCGGCGGAGAGCTTGCACTTGATATAGATAGCCCAGAGTTTGAAGAAATCGTCAACAATGCATTGGACCTTGTTGAGTTTGCTAACGGAGATGTTGACACCCACTATGGCGCATTGAGAGCATCTTTTGGACACGAAGCACCCTTTAACATAAAGTACCTTGCCATTGGCAATGAAAACTGGGATGCAGTATATTATGATAGGTTTGAGGTTATCTACAATGCTATCAAGGCAAAGTATCCCGACATCAAAGTTATATCTTCATCTGGTCCACACGCAAAAGGCAAAGAGTATGATTATGACTGGGCAAGGATAAGGGAGTCCTTTGCCGACACCGTGGTTGACGAGCATTACTATGTGCATCCCGATGAGCTGGAAAGCTTCTACAATAGATATGACTCTTTCTCACGCACCACAAATGTCTTTGTGGGCGAGTATGCAGCGCACAGCGACTATTTTTATTGGTGGGATATAATAACTCGTAACAATATGGATGAAGCACTCCGAGAGTCTGCCTTCCTAACAGGTATAGAGCGCAATGGCGACCTTGTGGAAATGGCAACATATGCTCCACTTTTGTGTAAATATGGATTCCACCAATGGGCACCAGACCTTATTTGGTTTGATACCGATGAAGTCATACTCACCCCAAGCTACTATGTGCAGTATCTTAATATGAATAATATAGGTAGTGAGTATCTACCACTTGTAGGCAGTCAAGGGCAAGGCATATATAGTTCGCTTACCATTGATAGAGAAAGGGGCAAAGCATATCTTAAAGTTACCAACACCACGAATAAAAGGGTAAACTTGAGTGCCGACTTGAGTAGCCTTGGCGATTTTAGTGTTTTGAAGCATAGCTACATAAGGACCAACGACCCCAAAACATACAACGATAGGGGTGCTGTCAAGATAGAGATAGCAGAAAGCGCTGTTGATATCACCAATGGAAAGATAATTTACACCATGCCAAAGCTGTCGTACAGCGTCATAGAAATTGATTTTTAGTTCAAAAGGAAGGAGCCGACAAGGTTCCTTTTTTTTGTGGTCAAGCAAAAATCCCTTTATATATCCTTATAATATATAAATATAGCGCAAGCCATATTGTTGATTTTTGCCCCAAAAGTCGCAAAAAAGCTCGTTTTCTAACACTGCAAAAAATTTATAAAAAAATTTTAAAAAATTTGCAAAAAACACTTTACAACTTCAGCGTAATGAAGTATAATAGCATTACTTTATTCAACTAAAGAACTAAAGTGAAATAAAAAATCAAAAAGGATATAGAATCATGAAAAAATTATTGATGCTTGTTTTAGTAGTTGTTTTAGGCGTTAGCGTATGTGCTGGTTTGGTTGCTTGTAACCAAGAAGAAGTATCTGACCTTCAAAAGGTAAAAGATGCTGATAAGCTTGTTGTTGGTGTAACCGTATATCCTCCAATGGATTACATCGATGAAGAAACTGGCGAATGGGCTGGTTTTGATGCAGAACTTGCTCAAATGTTTGCAGATGAACTTGGTGTTAACTGCCAAATAGTAATAATCAATTGGAAACAAAAGGTTGCCGAACTAAACGGTGGACAAATCGATTTGATTTGGAATGGTATGACGGCAAGTGATGAATTGGGACAAGAAATTGATTTCTCTGTATCATATGCAAAGAATGCTCAAGTAGCAGTTGTAAAGAGTGATAGCACCATCGCAACCAAAGACCAAATCAAGGCTGCTACAATCGCTGTTGAGAATGGTAGCGCAGGTAATGCCGTTGCAAGCGATATAATTCAACCTGCAACTTTGGTACCCGCAAAAGACCAAACTGCTGCTGTTAACGAAGTGATTGCCGGCACTAGCGACGTTGCTATTATCGACCTTACTATGGCAAGCAGTATTGTAGGTAAAGGTGAATATGCAAATCTAAAGATAGTTGAAGGCGTTTCCTATGGCGATGAAATCTTTGCAGTTGGCTTAAGAAAAGGTAGCGACCTCAAAGAAAGCCTCGATGCTTTCTTGAAGGCAAAATATGCTGATGGTACTATGGCTAAACTAATCGAAAAATATGGTAATGTTGTTCTCAACGAAGATGCACTAAAATAATAAGAAAGGTTAGTAATGGGAGAATTTGTCGACGTATCGTTACGGCTTTTGGAAGGATTTTCATCATCCGTAATAATATTCGTTTTTACTTTAATATTTGCAATTCCGCTCGGCTTGCTCATTGCGTTCTGCTCAATGAGCAAGTTCGCGCCTTTGCGTATCGTATCAAGAACGATAGTTTGGGTACTTCGCGGTACACCGCTAATGCTACAAATATTCGTTATTTTCTATCTACCCGGATTGCTTAAGCTCTTTGTTTGGCCGGCAATGAATACCGGTTGGGCTTGGTTCGATAAAACGATATCCACCCGACTTATAGCGGCGCTTGTTGCTTTTAGCATCAACTATGCGGCATATTTTTCGGAAATATTCCGTGGTGGCATCGAGGGTGTTCCAAAGGGACAAATGGAAGCTGGCGAAGTACTTGGAATGACAAAAACACAAATATTCTTTAAGGTTATCCTAATGCAGGTAATCAAAAGAATTATTCCACCAATGTCCAACGAAATCATTACACTTATCAAGGATACATCTCTTGCTAACGTTATCAGCGTTTTGGAGCTTATTTTCTGGGCGCAGACGTTTATGTTGGAAGGGCTTATTTGGCCTATATTCTATGCTGGTGCATTCTATCTTATCTTTGTTGGCGCACTTACAATATTCTTCAATTGGGTGGAAAAGAAACTATCCTACTATAAGGTATAAATATGGCATTTTTAGAAGTAAAAGATATATACAAGAGTTTTGGCAAAACCGAAGTCCTAAAAGGAGTATCATTTGAGCTTGAAGAAGGTCAAGTGCTATCCATCATAGGCTCATCAGGTAATGGCAAAACAACATTACTCCGTTGCTTAAACTACCTTGAGTTTGCTGACTCCGGAACGGTTACATTGGATGGCAATGTCGTTTCTGACGGCAAGATACTTAAAACTCTCAAAGAAAGTCAAATACGCGAAAACAGATTACATTTTGGTTTGGTGTTCCAATCCTTCAATTTGTTCCCACAGTACACAGCACTACAAAATGTAAATCTTGCACTTTCTCTCATGGAGAAAGAAAGGGCAAAAAAAGGCATGCCACCACTATACGACAAGCCATCAATGGAAGTAGCAAAGGAGCTACTCATCAAAGTTGGTCTTGAGGACAAAATGGGACTCTATCCCTGTCAGCTATCTGGTGGACAATGCCAAAGAGTGGCGATTGCAAGAGCAATGGCGTTGAAGCCCAAAGTATTATGCTTTGACGAACCCACATCTGCACTTGACCCAGAGCTCACTGGCGAAGTGTTAAGGGTAATCAAGGAACTCAAGGAAAGTGAAGGCATCACAATGATAATTGTAACTCACGAGATGGGCTTTGCAAAAAGCGTATCCGACCAAGTGCTCTTTATGGTAGACGGCGTCGTCGAAGAATTGGGCTCCCCTGAGCAAGTTTTTGATAACCCAAAATCAGAAAAGCTTCAGGCATTTTTACAAGGACTTAGTGTCAAAGAAGGGAAATAATTATGTCAAATGATAGGGAGAACATTAAAGCTTTGTATGAAACTCTTGCAGGTATTGTAGAGCCACAAGATATGGAACTCTTTTTTGAGGACCTATGCACTTACAAAGAAATTGAATCAATGGCGCAAAGAATAAAGGCAGCCAAAATGCTACTTGCTGGTAGCACCTATGAAGAAATAATAAAGGAAACCAACATTTCTTCAGCCACCCTTTCACGCGTAAGCAAGTGCGTAAAGTACGGAAAGGGATACAAAAAAATCATTCAAAAATAAAAGCAACATTTTAGACAAAAAAAGAAGAGCCGATGGGCTCTTCTTTTTATATCAATTAATTATAGCAATCTCCAAATAGTTCCCTTTGTGATCATCATGTAAAGGTCAACAAGCCAAATAATCAAGCCACCAAATACACGAATAATTGCTGCGAGCCATTTGCCTTCTTTAGCACGGGTGAGAATACCCAATAGCCAAGCAGTAAATGGGATGATTGCAAGCACCAAGCTTACGATACGATCTAAACCGAAATAATCAGATTTTTTTGCCATAATAGAACCTCCATAACTTTTTATGAAAATATTATATCATATCTTGGAAAGGTTGTAAATATGCAACTTTTATAAAGAATTAGTAAATTTTTATTGTCACCCTTGTTGCGTTTTGAGGTTGACAATAGCCCTTACTTTTAGTAAAATTTAGGTAGGAGTGTGTTATGCAAAAGGAACTTGTACTAAACTATCTTGAAGAAAACCGTGGCGCCTATGTTTCTGGTGGCGATATTGCAAAGGCTTTGGGAGTATCTCGCAATGCTGTTTGGAAGGTTATCAAAGCGCTGGAGAGTGAGGGTTATAAGCTACAAAAAAGCACAAAGCTTGGCTACAAGCTTTTGGAAGAAAATGATGAGCTTACGGTAAGTGGCATAAATAGATATCTTAAAGTAGATTTAAGCAAGATAGAAATTTTTGATGAGTTGGAGTCCACCAACAGCTACCTTATGCAAAAGGGCAGTTTAGGTGAGGAATGTGGATGTCTTGCCATTGCAAAAGAACAAACCGGTGGTCGTGGCAGAAAGGGTAGAACCTTCTTTTCGCCTTCTGGTGGCGTCTATTTTTCCCTTTTAATTCGCCCTGACAAAGAGTTCAAAGGTGGGCCATATCTCACTTGTATGGCTGCTGTAAGCGTTATGGAAGCTATAAAAGAAGTTTATCAAAATGATTGTGGTATCAAGTGGGTAAACGACATCTATATTGGCGACAAAAAATGCGCAGGTATACTTACAGAAGCAAGCATTGATTTTGAGTCGGGTAGCATTTCGCACGCAGTTGTTGGTGTGGGTATCAATATATTGGAGCCAGAGGGTGGATATCCAAAGGAAATCAAGAAGATAGCTTGCGCAATCAATGAGAGTATCCCTGATGGCAAAAATAGACTTGTAGCAACCATTGTAAACAAGCTCTACGAAAATATTGAGTGGTTTGATATGGATAAAAGCAATGTGATGGATCGCTATAAGGCTGGCTCAATATTGATAGGCAAAAAGGTGATTGTAAAAAGGGAATCTGGAGATAAAACTGCTCGTTGTATAACCATCACAGATGAAGGCTACCTTGTGGTAGAATATGCTGATGGAGTGCAAGAAGAGTTGTTTTTTGGAGAAGTTAGCTTGTGCATAAAAAAATAGGGGTAAGAAAAATTGCTTATACAGCATTGTGCACAGCGCTGATTATTGTTGGTGGCTTTGTGCGTTTTCCAATAGGAGCTGTGCCAATAACACTCCAAACCTTGTTTGTGTTGCTTGCTGGAAGCGTATGTGGTAGCTTGGTTGGTGCGCTTTCGTCTTTCATCTATATTGCTCTTGGGCTAATAGGCTTGCCTATATTTAGCGCCGGTGGTGGCATAATGTATGTGCTGTATCCTACATTTGGATATCTTATAAGCTTTGTGGTTGCAGGCTTTATATCAGGCCTTGCAAAGAAAAGCCTACCAAAGAAGATAGGAGCAAATATAGGTGCAGTTTTGGTGATACACCTAATAGGGGTAATATACTTTTACTTGATGTCAAATTTATACCTAAAAGGTCTTGATACAATGCACTCAAGTGTCATGGGAAACCCTATATATGAAGGGACAGAAATAAGCTTGTGGCAAGCATTTTTGACGGGAAGTTTGGTATTTTTACCACTTGATGTGTTGAGCGCAATAATAAGTGCTATAATAGGATATAAAGTTGAAAAAATAATAAACAAAGGATAGGAAATAATATGAAAATCTATGTCCCAAACGAAAGTGAAAACAAAAAAGTGATATCATTTTTGAACAAGGTTTTCCACAAGCCATTCCCAAGATTGATACCCAGCCTTTATGGAAAGGGTAAGAATACCATGAAGTATCACTTTGCTGTTGAGAAAGATGGTGTGTTGAGGGGCGCAGTTTGTGCCTATCCAGAAGCAATCATTATCAATGGTATTGCTATAAACGGCATTGCAATCGGCATGGTTGCAACCGACAAAAAAACGCGTGGACAGGGCATAATGAGTGCAATGCTAAACCACTGCTTTAAGGAGTATCAAGATAGTTATGAGATAAGTATGCTAACAGGCAGAAGGCATCGTTATGAACATTTTGGATACTACCCAGCTGGCGCAAACTATCTATACGATATCAGTGATATGAGTATCAAAAAATGGGATAAAGGTAACCCATATACCATTGTTAAGGCAAAAACAGAAGAAGATTTTGAAGCTGTAAATAAGTTGAGCCAAGGTTGTCCTTTGAGAGTGGAGCGCCCACTTGCAAATGAAAGTGATGTGTTGAGAAATTGGTTTTCTAACCTTTACCTTGTAAAGAAAGATGGCGTTACCGTAGGATACGCAAGTGGTAAGTTTTTTGTTCATCATGAGCTTGAGTGTATGTATATTGATAAGGGTGAGTCCATTGACTATATCCAAGCTGTAAAAGCATACAAGGATATAAAGAGAATAAAACTCCTAAAAGTACAAGTGCTACCAAGCGAAAAGGTTTTCAAAGAAGCAATGAGCTTGTGCTCCGAAGAATGTACCATGGTTGCACACGATAAATATAAAGTTTTCAGCTACAAGAAGCTACTTGAAAAGTTGGTTGCAATTAGCCTTGTTGAGTTTGCTGACCTTAACTACAATGGCGTTGTGGAAATAGTGGGCAGAGAAAGGCTAAAGATTAATGTTGGAAATGGTGCCTATCACATAGAAGAAACAACAGAAGCTCCCAGCCTTATTATCAGCGAAAAGGACATGATAGCACAGTTGTTTGGTTTGGATGAGTGTTTCATAAAAGGACTGCACAAAGTATCATTAAGACACAGCGATTTTATATAAGTTAAGCAACAAAAAAGAGCAAGCGATGTGCTTGCTCTTTTTGTATGAATAAGTATTACTCGGCGTATTGCTTGTTGTGTTCAATGAAGTCGGCAATGTTGCGATGGATGATATCAAAGAATTCGCCAACTGCTTTTTTGTCGTTTGCATTGCCCCTAATTGCAATAGTCATGGTAAGCTCTCCATTTAGTGAGGTGAGAGCAAGTTGCATATAGGGCTTATACTTTACTGCACCAGTCATAAAGCCATCAACAAGATTTAGACCATTGAGTGAAAGGGCAACGGGGTCAAGAACACCAATGTTTGACATACCAATCAAAGGATTTAGGTATCCTATTTTGATTGCTATTTCGCTTATTGCGTAAGGGAGAATGGTGTAAGCGAGCTTGAGCAAGGGTAGGGAATAGAGTCCCATATATTTGTCCTTTTTGGACTTCCTTACAGAATGGAGAACCTTGACAAGGGTTTCGTTTACATTTGCGCCAACACCTTCGACACTACATTGCATAAAGCCTGTGTGGTTGGTTAGTCCACCAGCTTCTTCGCCACCTTCGATGTGTCTGCGAAGGTCAACCATACATGGGATTGTTACTGTATCAGTCGCTGGATAGTTACCAAACTCATATAGGCTGTGCATGTAAACTGCAAGCATTAGGTCGTTGACGGTTACACCGTAGTGCTTGCCAATTTTCCTAAACTTTGCAAAGGTTTCCTTGTCAACCTTGGAGCGATTTACCATAGACTTATCGCTTGGGTGGTCGGGAGAAAGTGGGAAGTAATGCTCATCTTTAACTTGGGAGATGTTCTTATAAAGATTTTTGGCTACTTCCTTATCTTCGGCATCAAGTTTGGTGTAAACTTGGTCGTATGAACGCGTACCAGTCTTGATATCAATGACAGGTGCACCTGAAATAGCAGAGTTGTAGTTTGAAGCAAGGCGCTTTAGGAAATACTTGAAGTCACCACCATCAAAACACATATGGTTGACTATCATGCAGAGCGTTGATTTGCCACCTGCATTGAGCACAGCCATTTTGAATTGTACTTTGCTTTCAACAGGAATGCATTGGGTGATAAAGTTCTCAATTTCATCTTCAAGAGCATCTTGAGATACTTCCTTGACAGTCAAAATGTCGTCTACAACATAGTCTTCCACTACCCAGTATGGATCAATGGCAGAGTCGTGGAAACTGGAATGCAAAACAGGGACCTTTTCCGTTGTGCCAATCAAAACTGTTTTGAGTGTAGGGATATCAATAAGGCCGTCATAATAAAGGACTGCATGCACCATTCTGTCGTAATAGTTGCGGAATAGGTACTGCATTTTGTCCCATAATTCAGCTTTTATTTTTTGTTTTCTCTTCATGTTTTATATCTCCTTTTTGCAAGGAATTGGTATATATTGGGCTACCCAAAACCAAATTAAGGTAACCTAATATAAACTATTTTACCATTCGGTATAGTACTTTTCATCAACGGTGGTGGGCTTGATTTCTGCCTTCTTTACCTTTGGTCCCTTCTTTTTGTTGGAGCGATGTACGAGCATCAAAATGAGCGCTGTAACAGCAACTGGTGCTGCAAGAGCTGGGAGCAACCAACCTGGGTGCCATGGCATGATGTGTGCGATACCAAGCATTACATATATTAGAGCAGAGCTTACAACCAAGGTTGCTTGTGACTCAAGGAAAGCAAGCTTTGATTTTGCTAGGAAAGCAATGGTTGTGTCAACAGCAAAGATTAGAAGTACCATTACAAGGAATGTAAACCAAGTATATGGTAGGGTGGTTGTCATAAGGAGTACGAGGAATACAAAGGTTGATGCAAGCACTATGCTAATTGCCAAAAATACTCTTGGTATGGTGTAGGACTTTCTCTTTGCAATGGCTATGCCGTTGAGAGCGAGTAGTGCAATTATTGATGCAATAGCTGGTCCAACAAGAATGAGCCAACTTGTTCTCCATGGCACTGCGTGTAGGAGTGATACTACAAGGTAAGTGCCAATAACAGCAATGATTGAGAAACAGATTGCAAATGTGATAAGCAGTCTACGATTGTTTCTCTTTGGTCTGTTGTTTAGGTCTTCGTTGAACTTTAAGAGGGTGGACTTGAAGTCGCCAAGAGAGTCGATTGCCAAATGATAAATGGCATCCTCATCGGTCATGCCCTTGATGCGTGCGTCTTGAGCATATTCTTCAAGGCGAACAAGGGTAGCCTTACGATATTCCATTGCGCCCTTTGTTGGGGGGATAGCACGGAATTCTTGTTCAAGATACTTTTTGAAGCGTTCGGTCATATTTATACCTCCTATGGCGACAAGTATGTCGCGAGATTGACTATCTAAACAGATTATATACTGCCTACAATAATGCTGTCAAGCATATGATATAAATTTTTAGCTGATGTATTTTAGGAAAAACTCGGCTGTTTTGTCGTTGGCAATCTTGGACTCTTCCCAATCGGGCTGTATGACATTGTATACATGGGCTAACTGATTGGTTTGGCTGTCCTTTGGAAAATAGATGAGTTCTGCATCGTATCCAAGTGATTTGTGAGTTTCGTAACCCTTGATTGTTTGACCTTTTAGGAAGTCGCCATCAGCTGTTATATATAGGCTGGGGATACCACCTGTGCAATCTGTGCGATGACTGGAATACTTGTAAATGTCGCATTTTGTGCCCTTTTTCTCAAAAAGTGGGGTAAAATAGCTCTTTACAACAGGCACGGTTGACAATTTTGATATATCAAAGATAGCGCAAGTGTAGGCAACAGCCTTAAACTTTATGTCAGTTTGCACGCCATATGCTTGTTGCATATCGCTATCATTGATCAAATTTATTATTAAAGATGTTAGATGCGCTCCAGCAGAATCACCTGTGATAAAAAGGTTATTTAGGTCAATATTATATTGATTTGCGTGCGCAACTATATAGTTTAAGGCTGAAACGATATCTTGTACTTGGTCTTTTAGTGATGCCTTTGGCGCAAGACGATAGCTGATGTTGACCACCTTGAAGCCTCGCTCAACAAGGTTTAGGCAGTAAATTTTGTTGAGGTCCTTGTCGCCATAGTACCAACCACCACCATGAATATCAATTATAGTGGGCAAAACCTTGTCTTCCCCAAGGGGATAATATATATCCAAAAGGTGATATGGGTCGCCTGTGTCAAGATAGGCGATATTGCTCTGCTCGTTACAAGAGGGCACACGCAGGGTTTTGATGCGCTTTTCATCCATGGGTTTTGTTACTTTTTCCCAAAACCATTCAAACAAGTTCATGCTTAAAATCTCCTTTAATTGGTATCTATGGCTACCAAAACAACCTATAAATTGAATTTTTATCCATATGTTTACAAATACATTATAACACCACTTTAGCCATGTGTAAATATGCAAATTTAATATGATAATTTATTTTTGAGAGAATGGTTTACACATGATTTTTTGCGCAAAAAATAGGGTGTTTGAAAATGAAATTCTAAAAGGGCTGACGAGCTCTCTTGTGTCTGCGCGTTACGCAAAACACAACATATAGTTCGTGCGCGCTTGCCCACGCAGTAATATTTTAGTAAAATCGTGCGCGAAAATAAACAATTATACGCGCGTATATGTTACAATGTTAGCAATTATCGGGGCAAAATTGTCCCTTTATCATACGCGTGCGTATGCAAATTAAATATTAAAGACCGGAAGAGTAGAGATGCTGGCTAAAAATATATATTTCAACAAGATAACAAAAGTGGTTTTCGTTCTGCTAATAGTTGCTTTGGCAGGGCTTTCGCTTGCATTCAGTTCATATGCAAACAACGATATGCAAGCTTTTGCAAGTGACAACACGGGTACAACACATACCGATGCTGTCATTGATGACTATTCACAATCTGTTGATACTGGTGCAAGCATCACACTTGAGTCAAGCGACTTGGTTGTAACCCCTGCTCCTAACGATTCTATCGCAACGGCAGAAGCAACTGAAAGCGCTGTTATCACTCTTGATGGCGACCTTTGGAAGGCTGTTCAAAGTGGAAGAATAACAGCAAAGCTCATTGCAAATGGTTACAACAAGTTTGAGCTCCTACAAGGCGAAACTTACTCAAAGCATGCAACATACACAGTAAGTGGCGCAATGACCGCACAAGGCTCACTTGGAGCAACGGACCTTGAACTCAACAACTATGTCCTTGCTGACACAACTCTACTCAATGCCGATGGTGGCAACACAATAACAATCACATACTCATCTTCACACATTGCAGAAGATAAGAACGACGGTCTTGGTACTGCATTTGCAGAAGCAAAAATCAGCGGTTATATGAGCTTTACCCTTGAGCTTGCATTTGAGGAAGCAATTGTTACCATAGGATCTACTGCTGGTGGCTATGTTCAAGACGGACAAGGACACATCTTTGATGCATCTACCGGTGAGCAAACTCTAACCCTTGGTTTTGAAGATAGTGCAACATTTACAGCTATACCCGAAGATGGATACTATTTCCTTGGCTGGCGTAGAGCTGACTCATCAGACAATATTTCCGGTATAACTTTGCCTTTAGGCAAAGCTGTTGAAATTAATAGTGGTATAACTCATACATATAGCGCTCAATTCCAAAAGATTGATATTTCCGAATATGAGTCATATTCCTACATGGTAGACCAATCTCAAGGTCCGGTTGTTAACTCAACAAGATATACCGGTGTATACTATCTAACCCATAGCTACAATGGTACAGCTAATGACGGCGATACCGTTGCGCTGGCATCAGAGGGTGCAGATAAGATTGTTGCTGGTCCAAAACGCGCTGGTAATTATACTTATGAATGCAACTTCTTCTATCGCGTAAACAAGGGCGACGGCACCTATACAAAGGGCGAAAAGATTGGTGGTATAACAAGAGAATTTACCATTGATAGAAATGCTGCAATAGTTGTCCGTGGCTCTGATAATGCAGAAAGTGTAACCATTCGTCTTGGCGACAACCTTGAAAATCTTGACTTGACCTTTAGCGCAACCAACTCTGCTGATAAGCGTAGTAATGTTGGTGGTGCTTTGTCACTATATCTAAACGACGCTCCAGTAGACCTAACAAAACTACTCCCTGTAAACGAAGATGGCGTAGATTATACTTTGAGATTTGTCCCAAATGACACCAACAACTATTCTATAGTTGACAACACTTTGAAGATTATCGTTGTAGACGAAATTAAGGATAATGGTACCAACCTAAACGGCTCTACCATGACCTATCAAATTTCAAAGAGCATAGCTACAACCGTTGATACAAGTGTTGAAAGTAACATCACTTCTCTTGAAGAAGGTCAAGAGGTTGTAAAGGTTTCTTTGCGTGCAACCATGGATGATAGAAGTGGTCAATACTTCTTCATCGGCTGGAGAATTGGTCTTATCCAAGATGGTACATATGTTTACTCCTACCTCAATTCTGGCAAGGTAAACCGCGATGCAAATGGAGATGTTACTTCCATCGAAGGACTAAACTACGACTACTATATGCCATATCATGGCGATACTGCATATACATCTGCTCAAAAGGAAGCATATAAGAGTGCAACCTTCCAAGCTGTATTCGTAAATGATACCACTTGTGGAACAAGTGCTGATACGCTCGAAATCCCTTATAGTGGTAC
>JAFXIB010000117.1 GCA_017533505.1 Clostridia bacterium
CAGCCACCCTATCAAAACAAGTTTTGATTTTTTACTTGATTTTTTATCCCAAATGCGTTTATACTAGTTATAGAAGATAGGTTATGTTGTTTACAACTACTGGACGCTTAATAGCTACCATACCTACCTTCTTTTTTATTTCAATTCGTTAACCTATCTCAAATTCTACCAAAACAAGATTTAATATTTTACTTGATTTATCCTTTAGCATTGCATATAATAATAGTGTCGAAAGACATTACTTCACCGAAAGGTGATGACAGGTAGTCCCAAGATTAACACCCTTGGGGCATTTTTTATTTTTTTGTGATAAGGAAAAGAAAAAACATTAATAATTATATCTTATAAAACGCGTTTAGTTTGGATGCAATGCGAAATTGGTTTGCAATGATTTGATGGCAAGCCATCATGAATTGGAAAGCATTTTGCTTCCATGAATTGCCTTTACTTTGTAAAGCATGAATTGCAAGCAATAGCTTGCATTATGGTATTTTAGATATAATTATCCTTAATGGAGCGACAGCGAGAATTCATGAGCACTTGTGCTCAATTCATGCAATCTTTGATTGCAATTAATGACCAAAGGTCAATTCATTCCATAAAGCGAGCAAGTTTAGATGAAAGACAACTCAAAAAATACTTTTACTTAAAAACGCGATTATTTAGATGAGATACAAGCAAAACAAAATCCCCCAATGGGAGTGTACTTGGCGTACATGACCTGCAGGGGGATTGTAGTTTTGTGAAGTAGGTCGCTAAAGAATCGCGTTTTTACTTTTTGGATTTGAAATAGTTGGCGTTCCGCCTATAATATGTGATGACGAGTATCAGCACTACAGCAATAACGCACACAAGCCCTATTGCTATCGCTACGCGTTGGTTGTAGCTCAAGGTGGTGGTTAGGTTTTCGGAACGGACATAGCCAATGCCATCATCAAGAATGACTTTGTGGAAACCTTCGGTACCACTTTCAAGGACAGCAAGAGATGTGCCATCTATGATTTCGGTTAGCACTTGAGAGTCGGTGGTTGGCTCGGAGTAAACCACGATATGTCCACCTACCTTGTCGGCATAAGCCTTGGCAGTATAGATGGTTTCGGAGTGAGAGTCGCCATTTGCATAGGCAACAAAAGGTGCGCCCACAATGAGTGGTGCGACAAGCATTAACAATATTAACATTGTCGCGAGTGCTAAACCTTTTTTGCGCATACTATACTATCCAACGAATTTCACTTGGATTGTCAAGGTGGAGCTCGCCCCACTTGCCAAGCTTTTTAACTCTACTGCTACCCTCTTCAACGGGAGTGCCAGCCTCGTAGTCAAAGGGAACGACAACATTGTTTTCGGTATCAATATATCCACAATGCTCGCCCTTGAATACGCAAGCATATCCTTCGGAGAAGCTCAATGCACAATCATACATGATTGGTACAACAACCTCGCCTTCGCGATTGATGAAGCCAAACTTGTCGGCACTCTCAACACAGCAAAGGTCCTCGTGGAAAAGGAATACTTCGTCATACTCGGGAGCAATGACCTCTTTGCCATCGCGAGTAGCAAAGCCCCACTTGCCGTTCTTGTTTATCTTGATAAACTTGTCTTGTGGATGTACTACTGCTTCCTTTTTGGGACGGAGCTTTTCGCGCTCTTCTTTGGTGCGAGCTTCGGAGATTTCTTCCCTGACCTTTTTGTCAAATTTGCCTTGTTTGGGAGCCTGTTTTGTATCGTTTACGCGACCATTTTGCTTGCTTTGATTTTTATCGTTAGCTTTTTGTTGGTTGCGATTGTTTTCTTTAGTTGGTGCCTTTTGGGTGGAGTCAACCTTCTTTTGGGGCTTGTCGCCCTTTTTGGGAGTGGACTCGGTTGAGCCTTCTACCTTTTCGGTTTTTGGCTTTTTGTTTTCGCTCTTATCCTTTTGTGGAGCATCTTCCATGGGCTTTAAGCGTAGTCTTTTGTTGTTGAGCGCACTTTTTAGCTCACCAAGATTACGCTTGTCAAAGGTGGGGATACGATAAAAATCCTTCTCACATCTTCTTACAACATCGTATATGGTGTTGATATTGCCCTTGATAAGTTTTTCCTTGACGACATCGCCAAGCTTCAAAATATCAATACTTTGACCAAGCAGAGCTTTGTCGTATGGTGGAACATAGCTCTCGTCTAAAAAGGATTTCTTTTTATTTTTATGTTTTGCGTGATAGTGGTAATTATTACCCATTATATCTCCTTGCGGATAGAATACGGCTGTCAAAAGACAGCCGTACTCATATTTAATAAGTTATAGCTTAATATTTCTTTCTTGCAACATACTTGGTGTGCAAAATTTCGTGTGCCTTGTGGCTGTTTGGTTCGCCAAGATATGTTTCGTAGATTTCTTTTACAATGGGGTTCTCGTGTGACTTACGGAGAGTTGCGCTCTTGTCTGCATCGTAGATAGCGCCAGCACGGAGTGCCTTGATATCATAGTTGTTGCGTTCGTAAGCAGACTTGATTGGTTGTCCACCACCGTTTACGCAACCACCAGGACAGCTCATGATTTCGATGAAGTGATAGTCAGCTTCGCCCTTCTTAATCTTTTCCATGAGTTCCTTTGCGTTTGCAAGACCTGATGCAACAGCTACCTTAACTTCCTTGCCAGCAAGGGTTACGGTTGCTTCCTTGATGCCCTTTGTGCCACGAACTTCGGTGTAGTCGATGTTGTCAAGGCTCTTGCCTTCAAGAACATCAGCAAGGGTACGGAGAGCAGC
This sequence comes from Clostridia bacterium, assembly GCA_017533505.1. GTDB lineage: Bacteria > Bacillota > Clostridia > Christensenellales > DTU072 > Stercoripulliclostridium_A. Next base: position 2,748 of record JAFXIB010000117.1, read on the forward strand.
TTCCATTACGCCACCAGTTGCGCCAAAGAGTAGACCTGCAGTTGATGCGATGCCGAGAGGTGCATCAAATTGACCATCTTCGAGTTCATTGAAGATAATACCAAATCTCTTGATGAGTCTTGCAAGTTCGCGAGTGGTGAGGGTGATGTCGATATCTGGAACGCCAGCAGCGTTTTGATAATCTCTGCCCTTTTCGAACTTCTTTGCAGTACATGGCATAACTGATACAACAATCATATCCTTGGGGTCGATGCCCATCTTTTCTGCGTAGTAAGTCTTGCAGATTGCGCCAAACATTTGTTGTGGGGACTTACAGCTACTGAGATTTGGAATCATTTCTGGATAGTTGTGCTCAACAAACTTAATCCATGCAGGAGAACAGCTGGTCATCATTGGGAGTACGCCACCGTTGTTGAGACGGCCAAGGAATTCGGTACCCTCTTCCATGATGGTGAGGTCAGCAGTCATATTTACATCGAATACTGCGTTGAAGCCCATCTTGCGCATTGCAGTAACCATCTTGCCTTCTACATTGGAGCCGATTGGATAACCGAACTCTTCGCCAAGACCTACGCGAACTGATGGAGCAGTTGCGATGATAACATACTTTGACTTATCTTGGAGAGCAGCGATAACATCGTCGATTTCTTCCTTTTCGTGGAGAGCGCCAACAGGACATACGCTGATACATTGTCCACAGCCTACGCATGGAACATCGTTTAGGTCAAAGTCAAATGATGCGCCGATGTGGGTGTTGAAGCCACGGCTGTTAGCACCGATGATTGATAGACCTTGATAGTTCTTACATGCAGCAACACAGCGACGGCAAAGTACGCACTTGTTGTTATCTCTTACGATATAAGGAGTGCTTACATCAAGGTCGAATTCATTGACAGCACCACCAAAGCGCTTTGCATCGCAACCGAGTTCTTCGCTCAAGCGTTGGAGCTCACAGTTTTGGTTACGAACACAGCTCAAGCAGTTCTTGTCGTGGTCGGAAAGGATAAGTTCAACAGTGGTCTTTCTTGCTTCGATAACCTTTGCACTGTTGGTGATAACTTCCATACCTTCGTTAACAGGATATACACAAGCAGCAACAAGGCTTCTTGCGCCCTTAACTTCTACTACACAAACACGGCAAGCACCGATATCGTTGATATCGCGAAGATAGCAAAGGGTGGGGATTTTGATGCCAGCAACTTTTGCTGCATCAAGGATAGTGGTACCTTCGGGTACACTAACTGCTTGACCGTTAATCTTCAAATTAACCATTTTAATATCTTCCATTTATATATCCTCCTATCCTATTTCCTTACGATAGCCTTGAACTTACACTTGTCCATACATACACCACACTTGATGCACTTGGATTGGTCAATGATATGCTTTTGCTTGACAGCACCACTGATAGCACCAACAGGACAGTTGCGAGCACAGAGAGTACATCCCTTACAGGTATCAAGAACTTCGTATGAGAGAAGAGCTTTACATACGCCAGCAGGACACTTCTTGTCAACGATGTGAGCTACATATTCATCACGGAAGAAGCGTAGAGTTGCAAGTACTGGGTTTGGAGCAGTTTGTCCAAGACCACAGAGTGAGTTATCCTTGATGTAGTAGCAGAGCTTTTCCATTTCGTCAAGGTCGCTGAGTTCGCCCTTACCAGATGTAATCTTGTCAAGGTACTCAAGTAGACGGGTTGTACCGATACGGCATGGAGTACACTTACCACAGCTTTCGTCCTTTGTGAAGAGAAGGAAGAACTTTGCGATATCAACCATACAGTTGTCTTCGTCCATAACAATCAAGCCACCTGAACCCATGATTGAGCCGATTGCTGCAAGGTTTTCAAAGTCGATTGGAACATCCATGTGTTCTGCAGGGATACAGCCACCTGAAGGACCACCGGTTTGAGCTGCCTTGAACTTTTTGCCATTTGGAATACCACCACCGATATCTTCGATAACGGTACGGAGAGTGGTGCCCATTGGGATTTCAACAAGACCGGTATTGGTAATCTTGCCACCAAGTGCAAATACCTTTGTGCCAGGGCTCTTTTCGGTACCCATTGAACGGAACCAATCTGCACCCTTAAGGATGATTTGAGCGATGTTAGCGTAGGTTTCTACATTGTTAAGAATGGTGGGCTTTTGGAATAGACCCTTGTTTGCTGGGAATGGAGGACGGGGACGAGGTTCACCACGCTTACCTTCGATAGAAGTCATAAGAGCAGTTTCTTCACCACAAACGAATGCGCCTGAACCAAGACGAATGTCAAGGTCAAAGTCAAAGCCAAGACCAAGAATATTCTTGCCAAGTAGGCCATATTCTTTAGCTTGCTCAATAGCGATTCTCATTCTTTGAACAGCGATTGGGTACTCTGCACGAACATAAATGTAACCTTGGTTAGAACCGATTGCATAAGCAGCGATAGCCATAGCTTCGATAACAGCGTGTGGGTCACCTTCCAAGATAGAACGGTCCATGAATGCACCTGGGTCACCCTCGTCACCGTTACATACTACATATTTCTGGTCAGCAACGGAACCTTTTGCAAACTGCCACTTACGTCCGCTGGGGAAGCCACCGCCTCCACGACCACGCAGACCGGAAGCCAGTACCTCGTCGATCA
>JAFXIB010000118.1 GCA_017533505.1 Clostridia bacterium
AAATGTCATGCCTTGTGGATAGGTACTATACTCTATCTTTATATATAGGTCCTTCCTTGGCATAGTGATGGTAAATACATCGTGGTCAGCAATCAACTCGTCATTTACATATGCGCCCAAAAATACTACATTCTTGTTTTTGATGGTGAATGTAAATTCGGTATCACTCATAATTTTTGTATAGTGTCCATATATACCAGGGGTTGCCATAGTGCGAGACCCTTCAAATTCAATATTGGCAAAAAGACTATATTCCTTTGCCAATGGAAGTGGCTCCGAAGGCTCGTCTGTGTCGTCAACATAGTCATTAGGTGTATCATCGGATATATTGGTATCGTCGTTAGTAGCATCGTCCCCACTATCCATACCAAAATTACAGCCCGTAACAACCAAGCTTATGCCAACAACAAAAATCAATACAAATAATAGAATTTTAATATTAATCTTCATATATTACCCTATATACCTTATTAAATATATGTTAGCATAACAAAATATTTGTGTCAACAACACCTGTATCCATTAAGCAAGCAAGATATGATAATTTAGCTATTGCTCAAAAAATTGCTTTAGTGTTAAAAACGCGATTATTTAGATGAAAGACGAAGGAAAAGAAAAAACCCGAGGGGTTGCTGTACTTGGCGTACTGCGCCCCGACGGGTTTTATTATTTTTCAAAGTATTTCGCTAAAATGTCGCGTTTTTACTTGATTTCGTAAACAACTGCCTCATAAGGACGCAATCTTATGCTTACACCAAGCTTTTGTTGTTGTCCTTCCCAGTTGTGGATGATGAGCTCTGCATCTTGAGCATTTGGAATCTTGTCAACATTCAAGCTTACATTCTTTTCTGCAAAGTTACAGATTACGATGTAGCGATGACCATTGAGATTTCTTTCGTAGCAGTAAATCTTGCGATGTTTTTCGAAGTATTCGATAAATTCACCATCACGGATAACTTCATTGCCCTTTCTGAATGCGATGAGCTTCTTGTAGAAATTGAGAATTGAGTTGGGGTTAGCAAGGTCGTTCTTAACATTGATTTCGCCAAGGTTACGGTTAATCTTCATCCATGGCTTGCCAGTTGTAAAGCCTGCGCCAGTCTTATCTTCCCATTGCATAGGAGTTCTTGCATGGTCTCTTGCGCGCTTGCTCATTGCCCAATGAGCGATAGGCATTAGGAACGGTGCAACTTTACCAATGATAGTGAAGATTCTTGTTGCCATGATGTCAACATACTCTTCTTGCTTGAGAGCGATGTTGGTCATACCAATTTCTTGACCTTCATAAACATATGGAGTACCACGGAGCATAAAGTAGCTTACTGCAAGCATCTTGCCGAGTTCCTTTCTGTAGATACCATATCCGTTACCATAACGAGTGATGGAACGAGGTTGGTCGTGGTTTTCGTAGTAAAGGGTGTTCCAGCATTCTTTTGGAAGATTTTGCCAGCCTCTTTGTACTGCCTTGAACTTTGGAAGGTTGAGCTTCAATGGGAAGAAGTTCATCCACATATCAACTTCCATGAGTTCAAAAGTGATAGCGCTATCAAGTTCGTTGCGACTTTCTGCAATGATTGATGGAGCATCAACATACTTACAACCGATAGCTTCACCAACAATCATAGTGTCATACTTTGACCATGCATTTTGGTTAACTTGGTTGAGATATTCGTGAATGTTTGGACCAAGAACAAAGTGTTCGTCACCACACATAACGGGATTCCACTTGCCGTTTGGTAGACCAGCTACCTTGCTAATATATGTAATAACATCACAACGGAAACCATCAACACCAAGTTCAAACCAATAGTTACAGATATCAATAACTTCTTGTCTTACTTTGGGGTTATCCCAGTTGAGGTCGGGTTGCTTTTTGCTGAATAGGTGGAGATACCATTCGCCTGTGGTTTCGTCATAGTCCCAAGCTGGTCCTACAAAACGAGATGACCAGTTGTTTGGAGGACGCTTGCCGTCTTTACCTCTGCCCTTTCTCCAAATATAATAGTCACGATATGGGTTATCCTTTGACTTTTTGGATTCTTGGAACCAAGCGTGTTCGTCAGATGTATGGTTTACAACAAGGTCCATAACAAGCTTGATGCCACGCTCATGCATACCAGCAATCATTTCTTTCCAATCATCAAGAGTACCAAACTCTGGGTTGATGTCACGGTAGTCAGAAATATCATAGCCATTGTCATCGTTAGGTGTCTTATAAACTGGAGAAAGCCATACTGCATTTACACCAAGGTCTTTGAGATAGTCGAGCTTGGAGATAATACCACGGATATCGCCTACGCCATCACCATTGGAATCACAGAAACTTCTGGGGTAGATTTGATAAAAAACTGCGTCTTTGTACCAACCGGTCTTCATAATTTACTCCTTGTATATTTATTATTTTTGTTTTTCTTCTTCAATGCGCTTGTTGAGTTCTTCGATGTATAGTTCTTCATCAATTGGAAGCTCAACAGCTTTGCCCAACCAGCTTGAAAGGTGGATTGCATTGGAAATGGTTAGTCCATTGATACCCTCTTCGCCTGGAGCAATGAGTTTTTCGCCACTTAAAACATGGTTTGTAAAGTTCTTGATGATGCCACAATGTTGCTCATGAATATACATAAATCCTTCACGGAGTTTGGACATCTTCTTGACAATTTTCTTTGATGGAATGCTTGGCATAAACTTTGTGTTTGTTGCATTGAACTCACTTTCGGATACAGTTAGTTCGGTGAACTCCAAGCGATTCTTTTCGATTACGAGCTTACCCTTTTCGCCATCAATTTCAAGACGATTGGTGCCAGGGAAGTCGTGAGTAGATGTTACAAATAGTCCAGTTGCACCATTTGCATATTCCATATAAGCAGTAACATCGTTTTCAACAGCGATATCACGATTTTTGCCATATTGAGCATAGCCACGGATAGTTGTTGGCATGCCACCAAGCCATTGGAAAAGGTCAAGTTGGTGTGGGCATTGGTTGATGAGTACGCCACCACCTTCGCCTTCCCAAGTACCTCTCCAACCACCTTGGTTGTAGTATGCTTGTGGACGATACCAGTCTGTTATAATCCAGTTGATACGCTTAAGTTCACCTATTCTACCAGCTTCAACAAGCTCCTTTG
>JAFXIB010000119.1 GCA_017533505.1 Clostridia bacterium
GAAGACGGCACCATTACCGTTGAAGGCACCAATTACGACAAGGTAACTTGGATTTCTTGTGGCGAAATTGTAGGATATGGCAACACCTTTAACCCAAGTGAATGTCAAAAATATGTTCGCTTTGAGCTTGAAGGTCAAGGCGGAACAGCCTTTAGCCAACCCCTACCACTATATTAAAATTGAACTTTTTTACAACACAGAAAAATAACGCCGTAGTGGCGTTATTTTTCATAAAAGAAGGAGGAGATTGGATGAAAAAGTATACTCGACTTAAAGTCGAAATATATTTTATGTCTTAATTATCCTATCCAATCATTAATCCATCATTAAAATAAACTTTTCTTTTTTGATGGCTTTGTGTTTATTGCCTTTTTTCGGCGTACTCGCCAAATGGAATAATCACTGGACGCTCAAATTGCCACTTGCTGGCGTTTACACCATTTGGAGAGTGCATGAGTATCTTTTTATCCCCATTGAAGGTTTCAAAAATCATACCGTGTCCACCATCTTTATCGTATACAAGAGTGTCTTGCACCCACTCATCCATAATGCCTCCCTTTGACGAAGCACTGAGGAGCATATAGCCCTTTCCAATGCCAAATGTGGACCACAGCATCTTTAATATATTATTATCCTTATATATATAAGGGCCGTCAGTTATGAGATTTACACCATGCTTTGAATAGAATATGTTGTCGCTTGCTTTGAAGAGTAGTTTGTCACTCGTTAGGTCGATGCTCAAGTCGTCGTTTAGCTTGACAACTCGAATTTGCCCATCATGAGCTTCCACCCACTCGTAGCAGTAAACAATATATTTTTGTCCGTCCTCTTCATATAAAGTGCCATCAAGGCTATACATACTCTCTGGGGTGACTCGTGCCTTTAGGGTATACTCGCCATCAATTTTGTCGCTGATAAAAAGATATGTTCCCCTTTTGCCACCCTTTGGCTCCAATGTAACTAATAGCCAAAATTGGTTGTCTACTTTATGAATTTCAGGTGCCCAAAAGTTAGAGTAGTTGCCAAGCCCTTTTGCTTGGTCAACAATTAATGTGGGACCTTCCCATGTGAGCAAATCCTTGCTTACATATAGTGGTGTGCCATAGCCATCAGAGATGCTATTGTGGGTAAGTGTGCCGGTAAGATAGTAGCTATCTCCCTCCCTTATAATAAAGGGGTCACGGAGATGTATGTCCTCCGTCTTCCAGTCAGCTTTGTATGGCACAGGCCACTCTTGTACCCATTTGTTTTTGTTTTTTCTTTTGAAAAAGTCTAATATCTTCATATTACTCTCCGTAAAACTCCAATGTCTTTTGAAGATGCTCTTTTATCTTTTTTACTACGCGCTTTGGCGCTGTTACCTTCAACTTGTCGCCAAAACCAACTACCCACGCAATAAAGGTGGGGGATACTTCTGCAGTCACTTGGAATTTTAGCTTTCCATCCTCTTCTTGTAACTTGAGGTCATCACCAAATTTGTCAAAAAGTCCATCAATTATGCTCTTGTCGGCTTCAAAGCTGACTTCCTCGGGCTTGCCAACAAACATACCAAACATCTGCTGTTTGCGACCTGTTGCATTGAAGTTTTGTGATACCACCGTTTCCGATGCATCACGGTCTTCCATCATAACACTTTCCATCCTATCTACACGATAGTGCACAATGTTGCCATACTTGTCGTCAAAGCATACAAGATAATACTTGTCGTCTGCAAAAACAGTTGCAAGTGGGTTGACAAGATATCTTCGGTGTGCGTGTTGATAGGTCTTTTTGTGCTCCGGTGTTAACTTAAAATATAAAAAGGATACCTTCTTTTTGTTGACAATCGCTTGGGAGATTTCGTTTATATTGTACAACACTTGCTCGTTGGTGCACTTTGATGTGTTGTACTCAACAATGTTGTGCTTCAACACTTCTGCCTTGCTGTCCCCTGCAAGGTTTGCTATCTTGCGGACAAACTCCTCTGTCTTTTTGGGCGAAATGAATCTTGCTGCTTGCACAGCATCAAGTAGTATCTTGAGCTCCGGAACATCAAATGCCCTATCCATAACATAGTACTCGTTGCTGATGCTTCTGTTAACCAACACTTCGTAGCCACAAGTATTCAAAATCTTGATGTCTTCATATAGGGTTTTGCGATGACAGGGTATGCCCATATCTTCAAGCTTTGAAAGTATCTGCTCTGTTGTTAGGGGATTATCTTCGTCGGTTTCGCGATTGAGAAGCTCCCATAACTTCATTATCCTTATCTTTTTGATGCTGTCATCCATGTTACTTACCGAATACTTTTTGTAGTTTAGCTTGCCACTTTGCAATCTTCTTTTCGTCATAAACGGTTGGGATTTTCTTTGCCTTGTTCATTGTGCCAACACCCTTGAGAAGTGCGCCGACAACGGAAAGAATAAATGGTAGCTTCTTGACTGCAAGACGAAGCTTTTTGCAAATATCCTTGGCTGTCATCTTGCCACCCTCGCCACCTGTGAGCATCTTGATGTCGTCTTCTGTGATGAAGCCTGACTCGATAACATACTTGATGTCGTCGTTGTCAGCAACCAAAATTTTGCGCTTCATGCAGTCTACCAAGAAATGCTCCTTTGCAATATCTTGATAATACTTGACTTGATACTTCCAAAGCGTTTCCACTTTGGTGGAGCCATCTGCATTGATGGTGTCGCCAAGAATTTGACCAGCGCGAAGTGATGCTGCAATACCAGAGCCAATGAGTGGAATGGTCATAAATGCTGAATCCCCTATTGCTACATATCCATTGCCTACCATTTTTGTGAGAGGATAACGAATTGGAATCCTTGCTCGTCTACCACCATAAACGATATCATCGCCAATGATAGGATGAGCCTCTCTTAACTTTGCAATAGATTCATCTATCTCTTCATCTGTGAGTTCGCCTATTCTGCCAATTAGGATATTTTCGGTGCCGTCTGGCTCACATACAACCCAACTGATACCGAGAGCGCCTTCGGGTTTGAGATATACGAGCCTACGGTACTTTTCGGGTTCAGGTTCGCCTTCTCTCTTGTTGAAGTGCGCACGATATACATTGAAAGCTTCATCCCAATTTGCCTGCTTTTCGATACCCATACTTTCGGGTAAAGATGCTCTAAACTTGGAATCCATGCCAGAGCAGTCAATAACTAAATCAGCAAAAATTTGCTCTTGAGCAACATTTACACCCTTGACGGAGTCGCCCTCAATGATGAGTGAATCAACGCTGGTTTCATATTTGATTTCGGCGCCAGCTTCTATTGCTCTACGAGCAAGCATATCACCAAAAGTATGACGATATACACCCCACTCCATCTTGTCTTCGTCTTGATATATAAAGAGAGGTTTATCGCTGTTTGGAGCAAGGAAGGATACATTTTGTACCCTATGGCTATCGCTGGGAATGGGAATGTTTAGCTCATCAAAAACGGTGTACTCCACATCGTCACGCCAATCATAGCTGATTTTGCCTTGACTTGAGCGTTCATAAACAACAACTTCGTTGCCACCTTCTGCAAGCACTTTTGCTGATTGCAAGCCACCTATACCTGCACCTATAACGATAATCTTCATAGTTTACCTCCACAATTTGGTGATTTTATTATATATTACTTTATCCCTTTTGTAAATACCGATTGTCCCAAAAAATTGCCAACCTAAAAAATACCCTTCCATAGAGTATGGAAGGGCTAAAAGTTGTAATAACAAAACTTTATCTCTTTATGAGTGTGTTACCGTTGCGCTCAAGGAGCCAGATAAGGTCGTCAAAAAGTTGATAGTCATAACGGATTACATCTTCACACTCTTGGTTGGTGCCGTTGCGCTCTGCCATAATTTGACGATATTCCTTGAGTCCATCAAAACTTGTTAAGCATCCGTGCCTACGAAGGGTGAGATTTTTGCCACCTTCCTTTTGCATCTCTTTGATGCTTGAGGGCACTATGCCTTGGGTTATCATGTATGAATTCCAACGCAAATGCTCGTGAATTGCCAGCCTTTGACGTAAGGAGCCTTCCTTGAAATCATTGGTGTACTCAACTATCTTTTTGCCACCTACTTCTTGTGCTTTATACTTGATTGGGTCGCCTTCTTGATATGTTGACATAAAAGCTTGAGCTAAATCACTATCCATTTTACCCTTTATATAATCATAACCTAAAAGGTTAAGCTTCATCCTGATGGACAGCACTCCATATACATTGGCATCCCTTTGTGGTTGTGCCCAGCCATACCACTTTTTGAGCGCTTCTACCTTTGTTTGATGCTCGTCTTTGCCATCTTGAATAGCATCACATACTGCATAGGCAAGGTGTCTATCGCGTGCCATCGTTTCGATGTTTTCGCTTATGATTCTATCAAGATTGTATACCACCATTTTTTCGGTAGCAAAGGTGTGAAGCCTTGTTATATCCTTATACTCATCCTTGATAATTCTCTCTTGCAAAGCATAGGAACGCACCTTGACAAATATCTCGGTTTTGTCGTCCATGCCCCACTCCTTGACCTTGACAGAAAGCTTTTCGGCAATATCAATGTTTTCGATGTCAGTGCCCCAAGATACTATGATTTGATTGAAGGGTTTGTTACCTTCCTTTTCTTGCGAAAGCGCCCTTTTTACACTTTCATAGAAAGTGTAATCGTTGGTACCAACGGAAACAAAATCAACCTTTGCAGGGAACTCTGGTAATGGGAGATATTCTTCCTTTTTGGCAAGCATTTGCTTTCTTTCAAATGAATATCTCAAAAAGCTGTGGTTGAGATTTTTGTCTGCGCCCTTTTTGTCCCCTGTGAAAATAGTGTACCTGACTTGCCTATCTTGTAGCGTTCCCTTTTCGTCAAGATACATAAATTGATTGTTTGCAACCGATGTAACCAATACCTCTTGCATGGTTTTGTTGTATCCTATCATAACAACATTGGGCTCAATGTCTGCCTTGAGTACACCACGCGTTGTATCAATTTCGTTGTCATCCATAAACTCGGTAAGTGGATGCTTATCCACAAAGTCAAGAGCTATCAGTTTGTACTTGTTGATATATCTAATTTGTCCAGCTGTCTTTTTTACAAAATGCAAAAATGCAGATGAGTTTTCGGGCTCGCCAAATGAATATAGATGCAAGCCCTTTGCATCGTCAATATCACGGTCTTGGGTGTTCAAAGAACAGATTAGGTCGCTGATTTCTTCTGTCATCAAAAGGTTGGTTTCGTCACTTCCTGTGTTGACAACCACCCTAATTGAACGCGCAAAAAAGTTGCCAAATAACCCTTTGAGTGTGGCACTTAAGCTCTCTTCTTTTATGCGTACAATGGCGATTTTGTTGATGTATGCAAAATCTTCAAGCTCTGCATCCTTTTTGTCTTCTTCAATTATCCAAACTCTTGCACCATTTGTGGAAAGTAGAATATCTCTGTTTTTGATATTTTTGCCAACTACTACATAGGTGGTATCGGCACTTTGCGTGGCTATCTTTTTGTAAACAAAGTTGCATATCCTTTGATAGAAAAGTCCAAGTGTAAACATGATTGCATTGGCAACACAAAGCACAAAAAGAATTACCATGGTGGCAAAATAATAACTATCACTTTCTGCAAGAGAAGCAATTACACCATAATCAAGCTTCAAAACAACAAGGTTGACAGACTCTTCAACTGCACCAAAAATTGATGCGATAACGCCAGCACCTTCATACAAAAATGCCATCATAAATAGTGGCACAGCCACAATATAAATTAGGACAAATCTGCCTTTGGCATAGCCCTTTACAAGACGAAGTCTGCCCTCTCTATCGTTTTTGATGAGCTTGAAAACAAAGCTGAAAACGATAGCTGTCATGTATATCAAACAAATTGTTATAATTGCGCTTCTCATATCGCACTCCAAAGTGTTAGTAATACCATTATAAACAAGATTTAGTATAAACTCAATACTTTTTTTATTTTTGCGTGCGCATGCTACGAAAATATGATATACTATTTTTAAGGTGACAAAATGATAAAAAACTATCAAGAGCTAATTGAATTAAAAAACAAAAATGACGGTATTGCCATTGCTTTTGGCTGTTTTGATATTTTGCATTATGGGCATCTTAACTTTGTAAATAAGGTGCTTGAACTCACAGCTTTGCCATTTGCTGTTGGCGTACTCCCAGATGAATATGTGAAAGCCACAAAGGGAGATGGTCGCCCTGTTAATTGTGAAAACGCAAGACTAAACTCCCTTGACAAAAAAGGAAACCAACCCTACACCTTTTTGATAAACGAAAAAGGTGACTACTCTTTTTATCAAAAGAAGTTTGATTTGGTTGGACAAGAAAAACTTTGGGAGTATCCCATCAATGCACTTTATAGCATAAAACCAACAGAGTTTTACTACTCAACAGACTTCCCGCTGACAAAGGAAATACTTGCTGTGTTTGAAGAGCTAAACATCAAACATCAAGCTGTCCCCTACACCGAAGGGATAAGCTCAACCGATATAATAAATAAACTCAAAGAGCAAAATAATTGAATAGGAAAATATAGTTTTTGATTGATGTTTCCATGTATGGCATATTGAGTTTTAGCGTTATCATCATCATGGCATGGAAACGCGTTGTTAGATAAATGAGAAGATTGTGCTTGAGCGCGTCTTCTCTTTCTTTTATACAGCTACCCATCCTTTTATAATAGGAAGCAAGGAAACTTTCAACTATGCTTTCATTCAGCTCGATTGGATAATGTACAAGATAGGAAATTAGGTCAAACTCCCTATTGTTGTAGGTAGCAAGCTCAAGGTCATAAAGCTTGATTTGTCCCTTGGTGGAAAGATTGTTTATCGTCAAGTCACCGTGACACAAGCATCTACCATAACCAACCATCTTTTGATAGTTTTGCTTGTAGTTTGCAACAAAGTCACAAGCCCTACTTACTATCCTTTTGGGAAAATTGGGATATGCCCTACTTACACCATCAAGAAGCGCATTTGAAAGAGCTGTTGCGTTGATATAATCCCTTTCCGTATGGATGTTTATACCCCACTCGCGCATAGTTTCTTCGCTTGATGACATAGAATGAATTTTGTATAAAACATCTGCAAGAGAATCATCTTTTGGCGACCTATCAATATCTATTTTATCCATCAAAATTATAGAGCGCGTGCCATCACTCTCTGCTCCGTAGATGGTTGGAAAATGCTCCTTTAAGCTCAAAAGAATACTATATGCCCTTTGCTCCCTGTTGTAACTATCCCTAATATAAAATATCGATTTGCCTTCATCAAAATATTGCTTGAAGGTGTCGCTTCCATCATAATTCATGGTAGCACCAACATTGTCGTCAAATGCCTTTGACTTCATCTTGACAACATACTCTTTATCCCCCACCTTTGCAGTAAGTAAAGTGTCAGAGCCACCATCTTCGATGCGCGCTGTCATATTTCCAGTAGCATGTAGCGTGGATAGCTCTACATCTAATCCACCTAAACACTTGGAAACAAATGCTGTTATTTCTTGATGGGAGTAAATCATACCTTATACTTTTTGATGGTCTCCATTAGTTGATAATATGCTTCCAGAACCAGCTTGCCAAACTCGCTATCATCTCGCTTTAGCATGGGCTCTACACTACTATAAAACTCTGCTACTTCACTATCGCACTCGCGCCTTATCTCAATGAACTTCTTGGCAGAAAGAATGTTGATTCTCCTTATGCGATAATAATGCTTGAGCTTGTTTTCGTTGAGTAGATGCGCTTTGTAGGATATAAAACACTTGCGCCAGCTGAGTTCGCCATCGTCATAATATGGAATTTCTATGTCCGTTCTGTCATCGTTGTAATAACGGAGTGCCATGCCACAGTTGAGAAGGGCAAAACGCTCGTCTGACATAAACTCGTCATAGTATTTTTGCTCGTCACTCTCGTCACCACAAGCAAGAAGTGAATGTAAGCATAGTATGCGCATTGCAACATCATCGGTTTCTTCGGAAATGCGCCTTACAAACCTTGCCACTCTCTTAAATCTGTTGAGCCTATGCATATGATTGAACAAGGAAAGCACCTTTACATAATCGGTTTCTTCCACATCTTCATATAGCTCCATTAAGCAATCGCAAATTTCATCAGCGCCTTCCTCTTCAAAAAGGTCGGTTATGAATGCGTTGATTTCCTTGTTGAAGGTGCGATCCAGCATGTGCCCCACTTCCTTGCCTTCAAGTATCCTATCAACAAAGTCGCGTGCTATCAAATATTCCTTGAACATTTCGTGGATAAAGGTCAATGTGCCACTTTCGTTTTCCATTGTGAAAATGTCAAGTAGCGCCCTTATGTCGCGCTCGTTTAGGTAGGTTTCGGTTGCAATCTTTTCTTGGAGTTTATCACGAGTCAAAAGCTTTTTGCGTCTTGTGCTATAAAGCAACCAGCTCAAGGATTTGAGCGCTAAAGTACCCTCTGCAGGGGTAAGTGCAATCATCTTTTTGTCGCGCTCGCGCTTGATGATGCTGTTGATAATGTTGCCAAGCGCACCAGTAACACAAAGTGCATCTTCCATGTCGTCAAAATCAGATGTCGCAAGATAGTATGTAAGCACCAAAATCTTTGAGAATATCTTTTGGCCTTTTATCTTTTCGACTATGGTATTGGCTTCTTCATCGGACAAGCCTCTTGCCTTGATTAGGAAGTTGACAGAATACTTGACAATACTGGACTCTGGGAAGGGTTTGACCATCAAAACATTGTCTACAATGGAGCTGATTTCTTCGCTGTAAAAGCCCTTGAAGAAGCTCTGACGCATGGTCAAAATAAGCGTTGCTTTTTTGTCAATTGACCTTAAACTCTCCGTAATCAAAGTGGAGTTAAGTTCGGTGCTCTTTTCGTCAAGAGCATCGTACATATAGATTGGCGAAGTGTTGTTCAAAAAAGCTTCGAGTGTTTGTTTGTCCACTTGAAGGGAGAGTTTTTCCACCATTTCGCCAATGATTTGTGCATAATCAAAATTAAGCTCTTTTGCTCCATTTAGGCTCTTAAAAAGTGGAATTTGATTGCCTAATTCTCCGTTTTGAGCTTTGCTTGCAAGATCTAAAAACAAACGATACATTAATGTTGACTTACCACTACCAGACTCGCCAGCAATTATACTTTGCTTACCATGCTCACCAACAAGCTCTGCTAAATTATCAAAGTAAGGCATACCGTTTAGCGTCAGCTTTGGCTCGATGTAAAAGTCCTTGATGATGGTATCCATCTTCATAAATAGTGTTGAGCTTGCGTGTGCCTTTTTTAGGTTTTCTACTTCATATGCAATAAGCTTTTCCTTGAGCTCTTTTATCTCGGAAATTATGGGTGTGTCTTCATTGATTCCCACACTCTTTAGGAATACCTTTTCGGTGTAATCAGCATAGCTCCTTGCGCCTTCGTAGGTTACATAATCAATGTAGTAAATGCGCTCGGCTCTATCCTTGCCAAGGAGCATATCAAGGGTGGATTTCCTTTCTGCCGTCCAGTTAAAATTTTTGTGCGCTACTGCTGTAATGTGCTTGTCAGGATAACATAAAACGGTTTTAAGCTCGTATAAAACTTCGTCATTTTCGCGCGTTAAACCCTCAATAAATCCATCGGTTAGCACTATAATAAAGGTGTCACACTCGTCGATTGCACGCTCCTCTTCCTTCCTATAATTGGTGCCAAAGGTGCGATTCCTTTGTGAGGAAAAATAGGTGTTTTTTTGATATCTGTCATTTAGAGTACGATAAAGCTCGGCTCCAATTGCGCCACCTAAATCTGCATCTCCTCTAAAACAAATGAAATATTCGCTCCTCATCTATTTCTCCTTTATCATGCTTTCGATTTTGCCAAGTATTGATATTGCATGGAGTAGATACTCCCTTTCGCTTGCCATTTTTGAACGGTCAAAAGAGCCATGTACTTCGAGAGTAAGGTCGGGTTTAAGGCCCATCTTGCCAATCCTGTCTGCAACTTTATCCCAGTCAACAGTGCCTTCAAATGGCAAATAGTGGTCGTCTTTAGCCCCAAAATTATCGTGAAGATGTATTACAGCCACCCTGTCTATATACTCCAAAATGTCAAAGTCCGTGGGATAGTAAATGTTGTGATGACCTGCATCATAACACACCTTTACGCTTGGAATACTATCTACAACGGCCCTAAAATAATCGATGCGCCTTAAATTTTCGATACATAATGTAAGATTGTTTTCTGCATAAAAATCAGCAATCTTGTTGAGTCTATCAAAACCAATTTGGCTCATCGGTGGTGGGGTGGGACTGGATGAAAGATGTAAGGTCAGCTTGTCAACACCAATTTCCTTTGCATACTTTCCACCCTTAATCATAAGGTCGGTATAATACTCGCCACCTTCGCCTGGTAGCCACAAATCGTTGACAATATCCCTAAATGGTAAATGTATGCTTTCTATGTTGAGCCCCTGCTTTTGCGCATAATCCATGGCTTCATAAAAGTCTGGGGTGTATTCGTACATAGCCATGACACCATCAAAACCTACTTCCTTGAGTAGGTCTACGCGTTGATGATAGTCGCTATTAAATCCATAATGAAAGGAAATGTTCTTGTTCATTGTAGTATCACTTTCCAGCTTTCTATTAGTTTTTGCATGCTAAACACAGCATTTGCAGGGGATGTCGATGGCAAACAAATGGCATCTATCCCTGTTTGCGCTTTGAGATATTTATCATAGTATGCCTTTGATGTTTTACCATTGACATATATGGCTTTTATCTTGGCATTATCAAGAATAATACTCAAATCATTGGGAACAGCGTTCTTGATGCTACTATCTGCACTACCTACAATCTCACAGCTTTTGAGCGTATCCCATAACGCAATATGATGCTTTTTCAACAGCGCCTTCTTTTCTTCTATTGTCACGGGGATATCACTATTTGTGATAGTAGCAAGCACCTTCCAAAACCTGTTTTGTGGATGTCCATAAAAAAATCCTTGCTCCCTTGACTTGACTGACGGAAATGAGCCAAGTATCAGCACTTGGGAGTCATGGTCGTATTCAGGTGGAATGGGATGAACTATCATAATTCAAATTTTACCACAAAAATATCATCAATTCAATAGTTATATAAAAAGTAAAAGGCTATTTAACAATAGCCTTTTAGAAATAAAATATTATGTTGGGACTAAACTGCCAACTTTTCAAAGTGGTATATTTGCTCGGTGGTGGATTGAGTTACATCTATTGTTATTGCTGTAACACTTGGGTCTACTCCTTCTGGGCGCCATGCTGTGTAGCCACTTGGTGAAGCAAGTTCGTAGTAACGATTGTTATACAAGGCGCACAAAGAGTTGCCGTGTTGGTGTCCAACTGATATCAATTTTATCAAACTTTGGTTTTCTACCATTTTGTCAAAAGTTTTGTTTTTAGGTATCGTATCATAGTGCTCAGAGTGCCTTTTTGGCATACTTTCGTATTGCAATCCTTCTTGATATGCTTTTTCAAAGGCTGGCGTTTGCATGTGGAAAAATAGGCTTACATCTACTCCTTTTTGCTCTATTACTTTGTTGAGTGCGTCCACTTGATTTTCCCTAATATGGTCATAAGCCCCAGTTACTGCAGGCAAACGCATACCTGTATCCATAATGGCTATGGTGTGCGCAAGCTCTCCACCATAATTGATGTCTATAAAGAATTGCATGTCTCCATAAATATCCCTAACATTACCTGCCATAAAATGTGGATATCTTAACATATATGCTATAACATCTCGGTCATCACCATCCATTTCGCCATCGTTGTTGCCTGGGATAAATGTCCATGGGGTAACATAACTTTCCAAAAGAGTTGCAAAGGTTTTGATGGCATTTTCCTTGTCATATTTAGCGTCAAAACCAAAGCCATCTATCATGTCGCCGTTGACAATGATAAGGTCAAAAGTGTGTTCGTCAAGTACACTTTTGATGCCTTCAAGAGTCTTAACATCACTTGTACATCTTCCGTTCAAAAAGTGCGTATCATTGATTTTAAGCACTTTGAATAATCCGTTTTCGTCAGCATCCAAAGCGTAATCGCCTTTATCAAAAATGCTATCGTAGTCGTGTTCAAGTGGTAGCTTGTTTGTCCAAACTCTGCCACCTACATATGCCCCCAGCGCCATGCCACCAAGAGCTATTACTATTAAAATTATTATCCCTATCTTAATGTATTTGTTCTTTAGTAACATTTTCAAAAATAATCCTTTATTTTTCCGTGTTTTTATCTATTTTTTTAAGGTATTTCTTTAGCTTGAGATAAGACGATAGATACTTTATAAAAACAAGTGTCAGCACTAAAATAAATACTGCCATTACTGCAAGCATCACATACAAAAGGCTTTCTATTCCAAAAAACTCTTTTGCACGCAAAAATCGTGTTATTATTACAAGTGCAACCTCAAATCCTAATGCTATATAAAAGGATGTTCCACTCACTTTTATGCTCTTGAGCATACCCCGTATCTTCTCCGATTGTTGTAGCGTATACACTTGCTCCTTATCGGGTTTTTTCATTTTCATACACTACTCCTCTCTTACCCTTTTGCCAGATATGTGCTCGATGTTCAATTTGAGCAATAATGTCTTTTGTGCAAAACACTCTATTTCGCGCTGAATGTACTCTGTGTCCGATGTGAATTTGTAGCTGAGCTTGGTGGTTATGTCTATTATGGTTTTAAGGTCACTTACCACTTCTGCCCTTCCAAAAACTACGACACTATTGAACATCAAAACACCATCGCCATACTCGTCAATGCCTTTGTCAATAACGCAAAACGATACCTTGGCATTTTGTTTGATAGCATCAAGCCTATGTCCACCTATCCCTTGATGGAAATATAAACAGCCATCTTCTTCATTATAATAGTGATTCATTGGTGTGCCATAGGGATATCCGTTATCTCCAATAACCGACAACACACCACGATACTCATTTTTGAGCATCTTAATACAATCTTCCTTTGAAATCGCCTTGTTCTTCCTTGCTAATTCTCTAAATGCCATATTTATCCTTAAATGCCTGCTCTATATGGGTTAACCAATATTCTTGCTATATTTTCATTGTAGCACATAGAGGGTTAGCTTTCAATATCAATGTTAAAGCACGATAAGATCAAATATCTTTTGTGGCGTATTGCAATTTAGATCCTTGAGCAATTCTGCTGCAAATAAATCAAAATCTGTGTGGTCTACAAGACGGAATACTGCTGATGCCATATCAACAAAAGACTCTTCCCCATTATGATTAGCCATATAACCTATAGCTAAAAACCTTAATAAACTATATACTGCAGATATCCCAACATACTCTTCCCACAAACCCAGTGGCCTATCTTGGAAAGGAAATTGCTCAAAAAACATATGGTTTACAAGTAAATGCTCAAACCATATCTCCCATTTGGGAAAGTTTTGTTCAAATCTCCTTTGCGCATTATTATATTTTGAAATTACATCGTCGTTGTCTCCAAAATATGCAAGAGCCTGCTCGCCATATTCTCGTACACTGTCACTATTATTGTCTATGAAAGACAATAACTGCTCCATAATTTCAATGCCAAATTCAATATGCTGGCGCCCTACTTCAAATTTAGGGAGTTTTGGCTTAAAAGGTGCTTTTAGCAAAGCATCAAGACCATTTAAGTCCTTGTTGTGCAAGCAATCTTCCAATATTTTTAGAGCCAACCCTAAACTCAAAAGTCGCTTTGATACTCCCAACCTTCTGTTTTGCATAATACCAATAAGCCATAGCCTGATTGCTTCCTCGCGCCCTTCGGTAAAAAAGTTAACTTTGCGCCGTGGCGCGGTGGGAACATCTAACTCTTGCTCCTTTTTTATAAATTCTATTGGTGCTTCTTTCTTGATAAGATGTTCTATAACTGCTTCGCAACTATTTGCACATGAACACTCGTAATTAGGATATTTTCTTATCCCGCGTGGATATAATTTGCAGACTTGGGCTAAAGCATTTTCTCCCATTTCTGCATGCAAAGCACATCTGCCATCTTTGAGTCGCAAAGGGCAGTTGCCAAAATAGTCGTGCTGAATATATGCGTATGCATCAGGTGTAGGCTGAAGAGACACCTTTACCCCACGGTCTATCTTCTCTCTTAATTCGCTTGAACACTCTTCTGCTTCCAACTTAAAATAGTCATCAAGGGATAAGCTAACTCGCCAACCTTCGCAACATGCATGACGACAATCACCCATTTTACATCTAAATGTGGGATAGTAATCTGGCATCAAAAAGTAATGAGCTTTCACCATACATTATCTCCGATAGTGTAGTTCTCTAAATTTTTGAAAAAATTTTACTCCTTACCTTTTTTGATGTCAACAATCTAAAACACATTTTTTATATTATATTGCATAAAAAAGGAAGCAACTGCTTCCTTTTACTTTATCTCTATTGATATATAATCGTCTCTATCAAAGCTACCCGTTCCGTCGTCTTCCGATGCCGAATAGGTGTTGATGGTTTCGCCTGGGAAGAGATGATATAACCCATATAAA
>JAFXIB010000015.1 GCA_017533505.1 Clostridia bacterium
GCCACGCTATGACCTATAAACCCGAAAAACTCCCCCAGACTCCTCAGGACAGCCAGACAAAGCCCGCTATGGCATTTAAGGATGTTCAGGAAAACTACTGGGCTAAGGACTATATAAAGGCACTTTACGAAAAGGGTATGCCCTACAATCTATATCTTGCATCTGAAGATAAAAGAGCAGAATTTGATGCTCTTGGTATTCCAGTAAGTGGAACCATGGAAGACATGGTTAAGAAGTGTGATGTTGTACTCGACTCATCTCCAGGTGGCATTGGCGCAAAGAACAAGGAACTCTATGAGCGTCTTGGCAAGAAGGCTATCTTCCAAGGTGGCGAAAAGAACTCTGTTGCTGATGTGTTCTTCCACGGATATGCTAACTACGAAAAGGGACTCAACAAAGATTTCCTAAAGCTAACAAGCTGTAACACCACTGGTCTTATCCGTAGTGTTGACTGTCTTGATAGAGCATATGGTATTGATAGAGTTGCTATCACCATCATTCGTAGAGTAGCTGACCCAGGTGATT
This sequence comes from Clostridia bacterium, assembly GCA_017533505.1. Classification (GTDB taxonomy): domain Bacteria; phylum Bacillota; class Clostridia; order Christensenellales; family DTU072; genus Stercoripulliclostridium_A. Next base: position 526 of record JAFXIB010000015.1, read on the forward strand.
ATCATAGAGGTCTAACAAATGCACTCCAAATCGACAAAGCACCTTCACACCAAGCAGTTGACCTTATGACCATCATGCCTCATGTTGAAGCAACTGGTATTTTGGTACACACTCCAATTACTCACGGCCATATTATCACTGTTGTTGCAACAGGTAAGCAAAAGATTACCAAGGAAATGGCACTTGAAGCATTCAGCAAGCATCCAAGAATAAGAATCGTATCCATCAAAGATGGATTCTTGGGCAACGCAAGCTTGTTTAGATATGCACGCGACCTTGGCAACCCAAGAGGTGATATGTATGAAATCGCTCTATGGGAAGACAGCATTGTTGAGTCTGGCGACAGCATCATGTATGCTATCAACATTCCTCAAGAAGCAGTTACCATTCCCGAAACCATGGATGGTATTCGTGCTGTAATGGGCATGCAAGCAACCAGCAAGGAAGCAACCGAAAAGACTAACGAATATCTTGGTATCGGCAAATGGAAGAAGTAAAAATCAAGTCAATAATAGGGGTGGATGTAAAGGGTAAAACCGTGCTCTTCCGCCCCGATATAAACTCACCTGTAAAGGGTGGCAAGATTGTCAATGACAATCGTCTTAACGCAACCATTCCTACACTCAAGTATTTGGTAGACGGTGGCGCAAAAGTGGCAGTTATAGCACACCAAGGCGACACTTTGGATTACCAAAACCTTATGTCTATGGCTCCACATGCCGAGCGCCTTACAGAGTTAAGTGGCATAAAAGTGGACTACATTGACGATGTTTGTGGCGATGCAGCACTCCAAAAGATAAGGGAGCTAAAGGAAGGGGAAGTTGTACTTCTTGGCAACCTTCGATATCTAACCGAAGAGGTTTCTACCTTCGAAAAGGATGTCAAGCTCAAAGCAGAAGATATGCTTTCAACTTACCTTGTAAGACGCCTTGCACCTCTATGTGATATCTATGTAAACGATGCGTTCAGCGCTGCTCACAGGAATGCACCAAGCATGGTAGCATTTGAACTACTCATGCCATCATATGCAGGACCATTGTTCTTCAAGGAGTACGAAGCACTACATAAAGTTATGACAAGCGCAACAAAGCCACTTGTATTTGTGCTTGGTGGCGCAAAGATAAGCGATGCTTTTGGCATGATGGGCAAGGTACTCAAGGATGGTGTTGCTGACAAGATTATAGCTTGTGGTGTAACAGGCGTTGTAATGCGTTTGGCAGAGGGCAAAAAGATTGGTGCCAAGTACGAAAATTGGCTTCGCGACCGTGATTTATTAGCATTTGTTGAGCCAGCAAAGGAGCTACTCAAAGAGTATGGCGATAGATTTGTACTCCCAGTAGACTTTGCGTATGAAGAGGCTGGCGCACGAAAGGAAGTAGCTCTTAAAGATTTGCCACTTGATGATGCCATGATGCTTGATATTGGCGCGCAGTCAGTAGCTATTTTTGAAGAAGAGCTTATGAAGGCTGGCACAATATTTGTCAATGGCCCAGCTGGTGTATATGAAAACGAATTGTTCAGCTATGGCACCGATAGGATATGGAATGCAATTGCAAAGAGTAGTGCATATTCAGTTATCGGTGGTGGCGACACAGTTACAGCAGCAAGCAAGTTCATTGACTTAAAGGAAGTCAACTATGTGTGCACAGCAGGTGGTGCAATGGTTAGATTTTTAAGTGGCAAAAGGCTTCCACTCATAGAAGCAATGCTCAACTCAAAATAACCAACTAAAACCCGTCAAACGGGTTTTATTTTAAGGAGAAATATGTACGATTTACTGATTATCGGTGGTGGCATAAGTGGTATGGTATGTGCCATAACATCAGCAAGGAGAGGGAAGTCTGTCCTTATTTTGGAGCGCGCCGAAAAGGTGGGCAAAAAGTTGCTTGCTACCGGTAATGGTAAGTGTAACATGGCAAACACAGCAGGTATTGACGGCAAGTATAATACCACCTTTGTAAATGACATCTTGGAAAAATACAATTTAGATGTACAAAGAAAATTTTTCCACTCAATTGGTTTACTTACAAAGGAAGTGGAAGGTAGAATATATCCCTACTCCGAGCAAGCATCAAGTGTACTCAACGCACTACGCAAGGAGCTTGATAATCTTAATGTTAGAGTGGTTGTTTCAGAGAGTGTTTCAAGGATAGATAGTGGCTTTATGGTCAATGGCTACAAGGCAAAATCCGTGCTTCTTGCAACTGGCTCAAAAGCAACATTTGGCGAAAGTTCAGGATACCTTTATGAAAGATACGGACACCAAAACACCAATTTAAGACCAGCTCTTGTTCCAATGCTTACTGCTCCAAATAATCTCAAAGGGCTTCGTGGAGTTAGGGTAAAAGCATTGGTTAAATTGTTTGCTGACAACAAGTATATTGGTGAGTGTCGTGACGAAGTAATCTTCAAAGATAATGGTGTTAGTGGTACGGCAATATTCAATCTTTCCCTTATGCTTGCAAGGGTACCATATAAGTTTGCCTATTTAACCCTTGACCTTATGCCAGAGTATAACTATGACGAAGTCAAGGCATTGATTAAAAAACTTGGTGGGGTAGAAAACCTATTCCACAAGGAACTTGTCAACAACATTTTGCGCAAGGGCGATGACCTTGATAGCATTGCAAAGACAATCAAGAACTATCAACTTGACAATGCGCGTTTAGGTTCAATGGAGCTTGCACAAATTTGTTGTGGTGGACTACTTACCGATGATTTTGATAGTAACACACTGGAGTCCAAGCTACAAAAGGGACTATACGCTAGTGGCGAAGTGCTTGATGTAGACGGAGAGTGTGGTGGATATAACATTATGTGGGCTGTCGCAAGTGGCATGGCAGTAGGAGAAAATGTATAGGATAACAGGGATAAGATTACCTATTGGATATACCGAAGAAGATATCCAAAAGGCAGTCCTTAAAAAACTGAATACCTACAAGTATAACCTTGTTAGTGTAAAGGTACTATCAAGGTCCATTGATGCGCGCTACAAAAACAATATTCTTTATGTTATAAGTGTCGCAGTTGAGCTCAAGTCATCCAAGGGCATAAAAGCCGAAGAGTTCACTTTGCCACCTGTATCCATAAAAGAACTGGGATACACACCAATTACAACCAACAAAAAGGTGGTTGTTGTAGGGTCTGGACCAGCTGGACTTTTTGCTGGGCTAACTTTGGCAGAGCTTGGTTTTAAGCCAATTATCATTGAGCGTGGTGGTAGTGTTGAAGAGCGCACCGAAAAGATAGATATTTTACGCAACGATGGTATTTTGGATACAGCAACCAATGTGCAATTTGGAGAGGGTGGTGCTGGAACATTTTCCGACGGCAAACTCAATAGTGGTATTTCAAAAGACTACACATCTGTTGTTTTTGGTGAGCTGATTAAAGCTGGCGCACCAGATGATATTATGTACGAGTCAGCACCACATATTGGCACCGATGAGTTAAGGAAAGTCGTCAAAAACATGCGCAACATTCTTGCTAATTTGGGAGCAACGCTTGTTACTCATGCACAGCTAACAGATATCAAGGTAGAAGGTGGTAAAGTTACCGAAATTACCATAAATGGCAACCGAAAAGAGCAAGTTGACTATGTTGTGCTTGCAATTGGCCAAAGTGCAGAAGATACCATTGAGATGCTACACTCAAAGGGTATGATTATGACGCCAAAAGCCTTTTCGCTTGGTGTAAGGGTAGAGCATCCTCAAGAGCTTATAAGTTATGCTCAATATGGTCAGTCAGCACACTTGTTGCCACCTGCTGACTACAAGCTCAGCACCCATGTTTCAAACGGTAGGGGAGTATATACATTCTGTATGTGTCCTGGTGGCGAAGTGGTATGCTCATCCTTTGAAGATGGTACCATCATCACAAATGGTATGTCCAATAGAGCGCGCGACAACAAATATGCCAACTCTGCTGTGTTGGTTTCTGTTACTCCCAACGATTTTGATGGCACCTTGTTTGGTGGCTTCAAAGCAAGAAAGGCGCTTGAGCGCAAAGCGTATGATATTACAGGTGGTGGTTTCAAAGCACCAGCGCAGTATTACAAAGATTTTGTAGCTGGCAGGGCGACGACTTGCGATATTGAGTGTTCCTATAAGCCTATGGTAAGTGGACAAAACCTTCATAATCTGTTGCCAAAATATGTTTGTGAAAGCATTTTGGAAGGAATGTCTACTTTTGGTAGAAAAATCAAAGGCTTTGATGGAGAAGAAGCACTTTTTATCGCACCGGAAACACACTCATCATCCCCAATCAGAATGGAAAGGGGCGAAGATGGTCAAAGCAATATTGGTGGTTTATACCCCTGTGGCGAAGGTGCTGGATATGCAGGTGGTATAACATCAAGTGCTGTTGACGGCATCAAGACAGCGCTTAAGATATATTTCAAGGAACAATAATTATGACACGCAAATCAACGATAAAACAACTTACCATAACAGCATTATTTACTGCCGTTATTTTTGTAGCAACATCTTTTATTAAATTTCCAATAGCACTTGGATATATCCATCTTGGAGATGTATTCATTATGCTTGCAAGCTTTATGCTACCACCATTTTTTGCTGTAATCAGCGCTGTGGTGGGTAGCGTACTTGCCGACCTTTTAGCTGGTTTTGCTATTTATATGCCCATAACTTTTTTGGCAAAGGGATTGATGGCACTTATTGCAAGCCTATTCTTTTACAAAAAAACAACCTTGCTAAAATACATTTTAGGTAGCGTACTTTCATCAATAGCTATGGTTATCTGCTACTTTATTTTTGAAGGTTTTGTTTATGGTTGGGCACCAGCAGTTGCCAATTTACCCATGCAATTTGTACAGCCAGCAGTTGCTATTTTGGTGGGTGGAGCAATGATTTTTTCATTCAAAAAGGTACCATTTATAATGCGCCTAAAAGATGATATTTCTCTAATTCGCCCAAAAAGAGTACCTAAAGACGACAAAACAGGAGATAAATAGGGCTATTTGGAATACAAATTCAAAAAAACACTTGTAATTTTCTATTAAACTTACTATAATTTAAGTATAAAGCTTTTTGTTAAAGTTTCGGAGAGATTATGGAGAGTTACACAAAATCAAACATCAGCAAGTATGATGCCAAAAGAATTTTTGATGAGTCCGGTGTAGGTACTGCTGATAACATTAGAGAAGTGGAAGCTGGGGAGTTCAACACTATATTCCAAATCAGAAGTGGCGACAAGCGTTACTTTGTTAAATTTGGTTCCAGTCCCGATGTCAAAGTTCTCAGTTACGAAAAGGATATTCTTAACACCGAAATCGGTTTTTATAAAAAACTTGAAGGCAGTGCTGTAAAGCGTCCCAATGTAGTATTTACCGATACTACACGCACCAAGGTTCCAGTTGATTATTTCATTATGGAAGCACTCAATGTGCCACTTTTGGGATACACATTCCCTTCAACCAAGCAACGCAAGAGATTTAGTTATCAACTTGGTGCAAACCTTGCAGAGCTCCACAAAATCAAAGGTGAGGGCTACGGATATCCCCAATGCGGATTGGAGTCAACTTGGGCAGAAGCCTACAAGAAGATGATTAACAACATCATTGCTGACGCAACTGTTTTGGATGTTAAGCTTGATACATATCGCATCAACAGCATTTTGGAGCGCGCAGACAAGTATCTCCAAGAAGTAACCGAGCCATCACTTGTTCACTTTGATGTTTGGGTAGGCAACATATTTGTTTCCAAGACACACAATTTCCAAGGCTTGATTGACTGGGAAAGAGCAATGTGGGGCGACCCAGTTGGCGATTTTATTTCACTCAACCTATTCCACAATTTTGCACGCAATGAGTATTTGATTAAGGGATATAACAGCGTAACCCCATTTGAAATCACCGAATCTGTTATGATCAGAGCAGATTTACTCCGTATGTATCTTGGTTTGATAATGTCAGTTGAGCCATGTACTCGCTGGAAAAAGGGTAGCCTAATCTATATCGGCAGAAGAATGATAGGCAAAAAGCTATTCAACAAAGCCGTCAACTCATTGGAAAAGGCATTCAAAGATTAAACTTCAACATATAATCCCGTTTGGAAGAGCTCCAAGCGGGATTTTTTATGCCACAAATAATATTGATTATTAATTCTAAATAAATTTATAAATTTTCAGTATTGACACGCGCGCACAATTTATATATAATAAAAGAGTATAAGCGCAATAATTATGCGTATTCTACACAAAATATAAGAAGGAGATTGCGAAATGGAAAAAGTCAGAAGAAAAATAACCATTCTACGCGTACTACAAGTCGTATTTTACGCACTCGGCTTCCCACTTTTCTTGCATCTTGTAATGCTTGCTAACAAGCCTATTGCAGAGTCTTATCTCGCTGGCAATATTACTGCTTACTTGGCAATTATTATAGCTGCAGTTCTTTGGGTAGTCGTTATTCTTATCCAACTATTGTTTAGGGCTATTTGCAGAAAGAATCGTATGGCAAGAGCTGTTTGGGTAGCATTGTTTGCAGCTGTTATTACCCTTGCTCCTGTTCTTTATAGTGATTTCTTGCTTAAGAACCAATATGACGAAATCGTTGATAAGTATGTTGAAGATGGCCTAAGTGAAGGCAATTTTTACAACTACGAAAAGATTCTTACCGCATACAATCTAGAGGGTGTACTTAAGAATCTTAACACAGATGTAGAAGAATATGTAGAAGTTTTCAACCTTGAAATTGATGCTCTCGAAGGCAAAAATTATGGTGGCAACGGTGATGGTTCTTTAGTTACTTTTGACGAAGAAGCTCAAGCATACTATAGCCCCAACGGCATGTTCAGCGATGGTTATCTATTTAGCTTAAAGCAAGCTATTGCTGTTCAAAAAGCATACTACGAAAACAAACTTGCTTATGAAGCAGAAGGCAAAGATATCGACATGGAACTTGCAAAAGCTCTTGTTGCTCTCGAAAACGATCCTTCTTCCGACTGGAACAAATATAAGAACGGCGCAAGCGCATCTTCATTTGATAAGGAAGGTTTTGAGTACATTGATTCTGAAGATGAATATGAACTTGCTTATGGCGAAGATGGCTATGCAAAGAAGTTCTATGTAACCGATGATAGACTTGATGCAATCGTATCAGTTATCGGTGGCAAGCTTGGTTCAAGCGAACAAGTTAAGGCACTTCTTGGTATGCTCCCCATGCTCCCCATAGACCTTCCAGAAGGTCTTGATATCGGTAGCCTTCTAACCGAAGACTTGACAGTTGACCAACTCATCGATGTTATCAATGGTCTTGGTCTTGGCAAGACTCTTGCAGGCCTTATGGGCTCTACTGCAGAAACCATCACCAAAGATGATCTTATGAATCTCTTGGCTGGATATTCAAATTATCAATCCCCATCAACATATCCTATTTTCTACTTCCTCGAAGATGAAGCTCTCCAAGAGTATGCATATGCTAACTACTATGCAACCACTCATGGCACAAAAGTAGGTTCAATCCTTGTTGGCGAAAAGGTTGGTGCAATCACCCTTGATAACGGTGGTACAGTTAACCCATATAGCGCTCAAGGTCTCCTTGATATGTTCAAGTATTGGGATGCTCAAACCGAACTCATCAATGCAGTATATCCAATAGTTACTGTTCGTAGTATCGCTCTTAAGATGAGTGCATCTATCGTATTCTGCCTACTCGCAGCTTACTGGTTCACCTCTAAGATCGATGATCAATATGCAATGCTTAAGCTTGCTAAAAAACAATAGGGAGGGGAAAGTATAATGAAAAATGTTCTAAAAACTATATTATATATTATAGGCTTCCCAGCACTTGTTGCACTCGTTGCTTATAACAGTCTTATCGTTTACGAAGAGGGTGGCACCTATGGTTTTTGGCCATTTGTTGGTCTAATCATTGCAGGTGTATGTCTTATCGTTTACACTATTATCTTTATTGTAACCGGCAAAAATTCAAAAAAGAATAAGGGCAATCGCAAAAAGGTTATGAAGAGTGTTGCAACTCTTGTAGTCATGTCATTTGTTCTCACTTCTGGTATTTGGTTGGTTGTTGATATCGTATTACCAGACATCCTTAAGGATGCAACAGATGGTACTCGCTTGTTCCATCAACTACAAGACGACTACGATGCTCAAGCAGAAGTACACGGTGATCTTTTGGAAAACTACATTCGCATGAATTGTGCTAACGGCAACCTTCCTTGCTCTGACGACTTCACCGAAGATGATTGGGTAGAAGCAGGTTACTCATCACCCGAAGTTCAAGAACTTCTAACTCAAAACTTCAAGTCAATGGATGTTAATGGTTACAAGACCTTCACCAGCAACGGACCATGGCTCAATATGGCAAACGATAGCCGTCTTACCATTCCAGTACTTGTTCATTTGGTTCTAAATGAAAGAGAAGTTAACGAAGAAGTTACTTATTATCTATCTTGCACAATGGAACCCAAGACTCTTGTTACTGACAAAGATGGCGACAATGTATACAAGAAACCAGTTGCAAATGAAGAAGTAGAAACCGTTCTTCATTGGACAATTCTTGACATGCAAGGCACATCTATGAACATCGACCTTACTGGTGCTGTTAGTGGTTTAGGTATTGACATTCCTGGCCTAATCGAATCTCTTGGTCTTGGCAAGTATCTTGATGGTATTCTTGGTACTGTAAACGAAGCTATTGCTGATCCTGCACTTGCTGGCGCAGAGCTCTACATTGGTCTTGACCTACGCAATGATAAAGTTCAACTCATGCTCACTCCAGCAGCAGAAAGCCGTGGTATGCATGGTTATCAAAACTCTGCATGGCTCAACAGCAACAACCTATTGTTCGCAGTTATCTCCATCTTCCCAGCTCGTCAATGGCTATACATTTGGGGCGCAGTTGTAATCTTCAGTTCAGTAGCAGTTGCAGCTCTTCGCGTAAAGCAATATGGTGGCAAAAAGGAAGAACTTGCTGATATCGATGATGACGAAGATGAACCCATCGACACCAAAGGCATGAACAACTACGAAAGAACCGTTGTTTCAGCACTTCATGCTCGCAACAAAATGAAATAATCCATTTCGCAAAAAGTATAAAGAGAACCCGTTTGGGTTCTCTTTTTTTATGCTTCCAACGCGCGCACGCGTATCATATTATAATATAAGGCACAAATTGATAGGTTAAATTTCATTTAGTCTTGACATACCTTTAGTTTTATTGTAAAATGGCATGTAGAGAGGTAGTAATTATGATTTTCAGAATTTTGAAGAAACTTTATGGTAGAGCAGGCGACTTCGCACTTCGCACCGAACTCGGCGATATGATTTGCAAATCTGCATATTTGAGTTCTGGCTACTATATCTATAATAAGTTTGGCGATCAAGTAGCACAACTTTCATTTGAAGGCAATGTTGCAACGATGGCAATCGCTACCCCAAATCCCGTTTACCCCGGTGCAATCAGAATGGTTATGAATGGCAAAGACAACTTCTCATTCTACTCCAATGTTATCGAAAAGGGCGACGATGCATTTATCCAAAATGTAAAGGGCAAGCAAAGTTACAACTTCAGCATTTGGGGCAAGCCAAGCGAATATGGTTATGATATTTATGATGGCTCTGACCTAATTGCAAATGTAATACCTTTCCCACAAGACGAAGAAGTGTACCAAGTAAAGATTCACGAGAAGGGCAATCTATTCTATGTATTTATGATATGCCTTGCAACCGAAAGACTCCAAAAGGATCTTGTAAAATAGTATTTAGAAATAAATATAATACAAGGGCACTTCTTGGAAGTGCTCTTTCTATTATATAGGCTTATATTTAGTATCAAAAAAAGTCAAAAAAGTGGCAAAAATGGACGATAAAAATCACTCCGAAAAAAATCATAAAAATTTTTAAAAAATTTGCTAAAAAAGTTTGACAACAAAATAATTAGGTGGTATTATATGTAAGCTGTCGCAAAACGATAGTATCTAAACGCACCTTAAAACAAAAATACATGGGGGTATAGCTCAGTTGGTAGAGCGCCTGCTTTGCAAGCAGGAAGTCTGCGGTTCGAATCCGCATATCTCCACCACATAGGCTGGTAGCTCAGCAGGTTAGAGCACGCGCCTGATAAGCGCGAGGTCGGTGGTTCGAGTCCACTTCAGCCTACCATCGTATTAACGATGGAACCTTGCACCTTGACAACTGCATACAGATAGAGTAGACAAAATCTAAAAATATCTTATAATAAATTTTAAAAAGTTTGAGTAATACGATAGACGTATGTTAGAGCTGGAAGAAAAAATTTTACTGAGATATTTTGCTGAGGAAAAACCTAAAAACAATAAAAAGTTCTTTTAGATCGAAGATTAAGACGAGATTAAGCTATAAAGAGCGTAGGGTGGATGCCTTGGCACTAGGCGCCGAAGAAGGACGTGACAAGCTGCGATAAGCTGCGGGGAAGTGCAAATGACTTTTGATCCGCAGATTTCCGAATGGGGGAACCCAACATAAGTAATGTTATGTTATCCATACTTGAATCCATAGGGTATGGAAGGGAACCCGGGGAACTGAAACATCTTAGTA
>JAFXIB010000016.1 GCA_017533505.1 Clostridia bacterium
AGGTATCGAGGTTTTAGGCTATATGGTACTTGTTAAATTGTTGCCTGTGTTGCCAAATTTAGCGGCACATCACCACGGTAAAAAGTAATATTAAATTGTTAGAATAACAGGAGAATAAATACAATGGCTAGGATTACAGTCGATCCGATTACAAGAATAGAGGGACACCTCCGTATTGACGTTGAAGTCGCTAACGGCAAGGTATCTGACGCTTGGTCATCTGCTCAAGCATTCAGGGGTATCGAAACCATTATGCGTGGCAAAGATCCACGCAGCGCATGGGCAATGGTTCAGCGTTTTTGCGGTGTTTGTACAACTACTCACGCATTATGTTCTATCCGTGCAGTTGAAGACGCATATAATGTAGAAGTGCCTGTAAACGCTCAAATGATGCGTAACTTAGTTATGTCTATGCAATCTTTGCAAGACCATATAGTTCACTTCTATCACCTTACAGCTCTTGACTGGGTTGATATAGTTTCTGCTCTTAAAGCAGATCCTGCAAAAGCAGGCATGATTGCTCAAAGCTTGTCTAATTGGCCTTCAAACTCTTATAACGAGATGAAAGACGCTCAAGACAAACTTAAAGCTTTCGTTGGCACAGGCAACCTTGGTATATATGGTTCCGGATATTGGGGACACCCTGATATGAGGCTCACTCCTGAAGTAAACCTCATAGGTTTTGCTCACTATCTGCAAGCTCTCGAATACCAAAGAAAAATTGCACAAGCTGTTGCAATTATTGGTTCTAAAAACCCTCACATCCAAAACTTATGTGTTGGCGGCGTATCTACTGCTATCGATATGGACAGTATTGCCGCTCTCAACATGGAAAGAGTTGCTTGGATAAGAAATCTTCTTGATGAAGTAGCATTTTTCGTAAGAGAAGTTTACATTCCTGATGTTATAGCTATTGCAAGTGCATATAAAGACTGGTTTGACATAGGTTCTTGCGAATCTAACAACTACATTGCCACTCCTGATTTCCCAATGGATCCTAAGGCTGAAAACTTCCTTATGCCCGGCGGTATCATAGTTGACGGCAAATTCCGTGCAGTTACTTCATGGAAAGACGAAGAACTCCGCAACGATATTACAGAAACATCTATTCACTCTTGGTATAAAGAAGACAAACCTCTGCATCCTTATGACGGTGCTCAAACTCCTAACTATACAGGTTTTGAAGACAAGGGCAAATACTCTTGGTGTAAAGCTCCTCGTTTAGCCGGCAAAGTTATGCAAACCGGTCCTATATCTCAAGTTCTTGCAGGCTACTATGCAGGCTCAGAAAATGTTAAAAAATACGTTGACCTTGTTGCTTCAAAAGTTGGTATCAAAGTTAGCCAGCTCAACTCAACAATGGGCCGTAACGCTGCAAGGGCTATCAGATCATTAGTAATGGTTGATAACTCTTACAAATGCCTTGAAACATTCCTTGATAACTATGCAAAAGGCGATCACGAATATGTAAACAACGTTCCTACTCCTAAAGGCGAATGTCAAGGTGCAGGTTTCAACGAAGCTCCTCGTGGTATGCTTTCTCACTGGGTAAAAATCAAAGACGGCGTTATCGAAAATTACAGCGCTGTTGTTCCATCAACTTGGGATGCAAGCCCAAGGGATGAAAACGGTGTTCAAGGTCCTTACGAACAATCTCTTATGAACACAAAAATCGCAGAACCTGAAAAACCACTTGAAGTTTTGCGTTCTATCCACTCTTTCGACCCTTGTATAGCTTGTGCCGTTCACACAGTTGATCCTGAAGGCAAAGAAATCGTACAAGTTAAAGTAAGATAGTTTAAAACATTTCAAATTTTTATGGGGAGCGTTAAGCTCCCCTATTTTTTCTTTATAGGTGATAAATGAAAAAAGTCGTTGTAATGG
>JAFXIB010000017.1 GCA_017533505.1 Clostridia bacterium
AAAGCGCCGTAGTTCATACTCTTATTTTCGGAGTAGTAGGTATATTGGATAGTACTGCTATCAACTTGATACTCACCAAATGTTGCTTGTAGCTTTTGAGATACATCGGCGTATGTTAGGTTGTTGCCAGTTATTTCAAGTGCGTCGGAAATATCACGCTTTAGCACTTTATAAGTGAATGTATATGCGCCCACATGTGCGCCACCAAGTATTGTACCACCCTCGCTGTACTCAAGCTCATTCAAGCGAATGGTTACTTGATAGGTACCTGCATCTCTTATTTCGGCAACCTTTTTGCCGTCAAGTAGGATTTCTTGGAACTCAAGCTCATCAATACTTGGGGTGTAGTCGGTGCCAACAAGGGTAACACCAAGGTCAGCCATTGTTACGGGAAGAGTGTCGTAGAACTTTTCGCTATTTTGGATAGAGAAGTCATCAATCTTTCTTACTACATAAACTGGGAACTCGTAAACGCTGTTGGAGTTATCGTTGTAGTCGGGGTGGTAAACCTTTATGGTAACAGTAACACCATCAAGATACTTGCCAAGGTCAAAGGGAGTAAGGGGTAGGGATGGACCGTTGACAAGTATCTCATAGGTGTAGCCTTCTACCCTGATGTCAGGATAGTTAGCGTTGAAAATATTTAGGGTAACATCGGCTTCGCTTACAGTTTGACCTTCGTAAGCGATTACATAGTTACCCGTGCCAAGTAGCATATCGCTCTTTGCGATTACTGCCTTGCTTGTAACAAGAGTTTTGATGTTGTAGTTGTCGGTGTCGTAAGGAGTAAAGATATACTCTGCTTGTTCGCCAACGCGTAGTACCTTTTCTGGGTTAGCCCAACGGACTTCGCCAAGGTCTGCAACCGTTCCTGTGAGAGAGATGCTATACTCTGATAGCTTTGCTCCGTAGTAAACGATTGCGTCAGCTCCATTAACTGGGGTTACAACGATGTCGTCTTCGGTGATATCGATGTCGGTACCAACAACATTTATGGTTGCTTCAACGATGAGTTGAGCAACATTATTTCTATCAAGTGGAGTGAATAGTAGCAAAATTTCTTGCTCATTTGCCTTGTCCATTACAATTCTATACTCTGGCATTACGGTAAATGTACCTTGTATGGGCTTCAAGTAAGATGCAATATAAGCGCCACCAGAGCTTGACTTGATGTAGCTGTTGTCAAGCGTATCGCCCATCTTGATATCATTGATTTCGGGTAGCTCAACAACTGGGCTTGCTGGGGTAATCTTGAGTAGAACATTTTGTATCATACCAGAGTAGTTAGCATCGCTTACCTTGACTGATACATTATATTCGCCCACATTGGTGGGTAGTCTTGGAACGCCGGCATACATAATTTCAAATCCGATGTCGGTGTATCCCTCAATGATACCTGCATCATCCTTGATGTAAGGATGAACACCGATTGTATCAAAGATGTACTCATATGTTATGGTAATCAAGCCACTATTTTCGTCAACAGCAACATTTTCGTCAGCAAAAGCTATGAACTCTTGAATATTGCGAGTAGCAATTTGGATATTCATAGTGGTGGTTGCGATGCTGAAGTTCAAAGCAAAGTCGCCGTCTGGCACAAAGTTTACTTCGATGTTATGGGTGCCTGCACGGAACGAAGATATATCGGTCTTAACTTCAAAGTGTCCGTATGGAGCAAGGTTTTCGTCAAGGCCGGCAAATGTTACAACAGCGCCTGCTTCGTTGAAGCTTACATCTTCCTTGTTCATATTGAACTCAACAGTACCATCAAACATTGGGTTGTTTGCAATGTTTAGCATTGCCTTATTGATAGTAAATGGTACGGTAGCTGTGCCCTTATAGTCGATGTCGACAATATCAATGGTTACCATATAGTCACCAGAGTTTGTGGGCTTGCCAGCAAGGGTAATTCCACTTGCATCAACATAGGTGTAGTTTGCGTAAGCTACGGTTGCTGGGAGTGTTACTATTGTACCAAAGTCAATTTCGTAACCTGTGTAGGTTGCGTAGTATCTATCAAGTAGGTCAAACTCAACTTCGCGCTTTTCGATTACCATATCAAGGACAACTTTCTTGTAGTAGCCCCTTTCACTTATGGTAACGCGTGCGTCATACTCGCCTGCGTGGATGGGTACCATACCATGATAGTAGTCGTCACCAAGTCCCTTTTCCTTATATTCAACGGTGTAGTTTACACTTGGGTGGTCGCGTAGCTCCCCTGCTATACTAATCTTGTTGAATGCTGGAGCAACTGGCACAATGCTTTCGGTTGCGTTTGCTGGAACATAGGTTTGGTTTAGTCCTGTGTATCCATCATAGTTAGGAGCAATGAGCATTGTGATAGTTTCGCTTTCAGCAAAGTTATCGTCCACAAGGGTTACATCAGCATAGTACATACCGATTGCAACTGGAGCAGAACCCATTGGGTTTTCAAGGTAATCCTTGTACTCTATGTTGAATGTGTATGTTGCATTTTGGAATGCTGGGAGTGATACGGTATACTCTGGCTCAAATACAAATGCTTGAGCGTCATAAGCCTTTTCAACCGTAAGGTTTGTGAGAGTTAGCTCTGCCTTTTCGATAGTAAGAGTTACATCCAAGCTACCAGTATAGTTTTCAACGGAGTCGTCCATGCTGATTGTTATGGTGTATTCGCCAGCACCAATGCAATCACTCATATCGCTCAAAACATAAGGTAGAGTTTGACCAGCGTTAACTGGGTCAGGAATGGTAACAGCAATTTCTTTTACCCTATTATCAAAGGTTTGTGTTAGGTTTTCAACAATAAATGTAGAGCTTATGTCGCGCTTGTCAACGCGTAGGAAGTACTCTACAACATAGGGACGGAAGTTGTTATTGTATTCAGCAATAACAGCTTGGTCGTCTGATACAGGTGTAAATACGATGTAAGCATTATATTCGCTGTTATCTACGGTAACTGGTGGTAGATAGTCATATACGAGTTCGCCGTCATCTCCCATAACAGCAAGGCTAAAGGTACCACGGAAGAACTTATTATAGTTGTTGGGGTTATTTACAACCATAACGGAGCCAAAATCAACGGAGTTGATATTTTCGGAGTACTCAATGGATACTTGTGGGAGTGAGCCACCTTCAAAGAAGAGTTCGCTTCTTACAACAAAGAATGTGTTGAAGTTTTCGCCCTTGAAGTTCTTTTCGGAGTCAACGATTTGAGCTTTTACATAGTATCTGCCAACTGGGGTAGAAGCAGAAATAGTATCAATTTGTACATATTTTACGCCATTTCTAATATAAACCACATCATTTTCGCCAAGAGTTTCGCCTTCGACGAAGTCGCGATAGAATGTAAATTGTGGATGAACGCCACTTGTTGAAAGTGTTATTGCTTGCTTGATGTCATAGTTTCCGTCAACTGCATTATAGAAGTAGTCGCCAGAGTATGTAGCTTGCGTGGTGCCATCAACAATGCTAAAGGAATCAGAGCCAAAGTGGAAGGTATGTCTTGATGTACCCACAGTAGCATACAAAGTACCACTCAAGATGTTTACCTTGTTGCCACTTTGGTCAAGTAGATATACAGCACTTGCATTGTAGCTCAAAAGTGATACTTGATAGTATCCGTCGGTATCCACACCGAGCCTTATGATGTTACCCACATCTTTTACAGCTCTCAAAGTGGTGGTTGGGTTTTGATATTGTGTAGCATATGTTTGCTTTACGCCGTCAAGATAGATATTTCCGTCATAGTCTTCGGGGGTAATGGTAACCCTATCAAAGCCGATGTTGATTTCTCTCTTTTCAACGGTGAGAGCTATTGGAACATTGTTTAGTGGAGCAAACTTTCTTTCAAGCTCTGCACTTGGCTTAAATGAGCAAAGGATATCATTTTCGCCACCTTGTGGAACATAGCTCAAGGTTTCAGTTGGAATGGTGATTGTGTAGTCGGTTGGCTTAAAGGTATATCCGTGTGAAGTTATGGTACCTTCAAATTGTGCTTCGCTTACCTTTTGACCATAGGTCAATGTGGACAAACGATACTCATCAAAGTTTGCTTGAGCGCGTACAACATAGATGTTAACTTCAAAGCTTTCTGCACGGAAGTTGTAGTTTGGTTGGAACTCTCCATTTCCGTCAACGGTACCAGCTTGCCAAATAACCATAATGGAGTATGGCATAATGGTGCCAGCTTCGTTGTAGCGAACGGGTAGTACCTTTTCGCCCCTACCATTGGTTTCAAGCTCAAGGTAGCCAAGGGTAAGGAGTGTACGAGTTACATAGTTCTCTTCGGTTTCAAAAATGAAGCGAGAGTTGATGTTTAGTGGAGATAGCGCACCCCTTGGAGTAAACTTTGCAGAGCCACCCCTACCGATTACGGTAGAAACCATACTCTCCAATGTTTGACCAAATTCCAAGTGGCCCGTTCTACCATTTGATGAGCCATCAAGGTTTACGGTTTGGTAGTTAGCTTGTGTAGATGGCATACTGATGTTGAGTGCAGCAGCGTCCCCCCTACGAACTTGTTTTACATCAACCTTTAGGTACAAAGTACCTGCATTATTTTGGTTGTTAACCTTGACTTCCATTAGGTATAAGCCAGCTTCAAGGGAGCTACCACCAATTAGCTCCAAGGTATCTCCCCAAACGGGGTTTTCGATTTCGACGATGTTCATATCAAGGTCGTAGTATGCGTACTTGAGTAGAGTATACTCATATAGGATACCTGTTACCTTTTGGAAGTCGCTGCTAAGGTCGTAGTAACCAGCAAGATATGTAGCAGTTTGGGTGTAGCTATATGTATATGTAAGCACGCCATTTACTGCTTGACCTTCAATAACTTCTTCTTGGGATAGTTCTTGATATTCCTTTACAGATTCGTCAACGGAGATTTCAAGTGGACGCGCGCTGATGAACATAGAGTCGTAGCTAAAGTCGGAGAAGTAGTTGGTTGATGCTCTATCAATGCTCATTCTAACATCATATTCGCCAGCATGAACTGGAAGTACGCGTGTATATGAGCCATCGCCTTCGCCCTTCATCTTGTATTCAACGATAACTGGGATGTCATTTAGCTCCACATTTACGCCGTCTATGTTGGTGTAAACATAGGTTACAATACTCTTATCGTGTCCGTCATAGACTGTGTTCAAAGATTCGGTTGTAGCAAGTACGGTTGCGTACTTGTGGTTAATCTTAACAGCAATATCAATGGTAACACTCTCATAGTTGGTTGAGCATTGCATACCTTCGCGCAAGGTGTAAGCAATGATACCGCCGTCTGTTGCAAGCACAGGCTCAAAGTATCTTTCCAGCACGGAGTAGTTGTCGGTTATTTCCTTTGTGGTAAGGGAAGCAAGGTCCATTGGTTGGAATTCAACCGTGATGGTATAGCTTTCAGCAACTGGGTGCTTTTCGTAGTCAGGAGAGCCAATTTGTGGTACGAGTATTACAAATTGACCATATACACCACTATTAACTTGGATGTATGTCTTGCCAGCAAAGGTTATGGTGTTGGTTTGTGGAATTTCAAGGCCAGACTCGGAGTATGATGCAAATATAAGTTCGCTCAAGCTGTCGCCATAGGTTAGCTCATTCTTTGCAAATGCGTCGATGACATCTGGGTTAGCCTTCTTTACGGTATAGCGAGATGTAATTTCGCCATAGTAGAAGGTATTTCCGCCCTGCTTTACATATGCGTGATAGTAGTAGTCGCCAGCATCTCTAAAGCCTTCAAGGCTACCAGCGTTCTTGTCGTAACCTTTTAAGGTTACGGTTGCGATGTTCTTATCACCATCGGTCCTTGTTTCGGCACCGATATAGTCCATAACATAGTATTCTTCTGCGCCCGTTATAAACGGAATTTCACCACGACCAAATGAGTTAGCATCAAAGCTTGCGTCGTATTCGTAGCTTACGCCGTTGATAACTATGGTACCTGCTCCTTGCATAACCATTTGATTACCTACCATTGCATATTCACCAATGATAGAGATGTTTTGAGGCTTGAGGTACTCAACGATAATGGTTGGTTGCATAGTGATGGTTTCGGAGCCATCTGCAAAGTAAGCTTGCATTCTATCGGCAAACTCAATCTTGTTTGCGCTGAATGTATAGTCAAATGTGAAGTCGTCGTCAAGGAGTTTTAGGTCAACGCGCCTATGGAAGAATGCAGTTGTAGCGCGCACACTACTTGATGGGTTATACTCCCAAATGGTGTCGGTCATTGTATAGGTATATTGATATACCCTATTGCCAAACTTATCATACTCATAAGTGGGGTTGTCGTATTGTAGGAATGTTGAGCCAAGACGAACAAGTGAGTAGTTGTATGCTTGGGTAGCATCCATTACGATACGGAGAGTAATTCTAACACCGCGCTTAACATTCAAAAGGTTACGGAGAGTTGATGCGGCACTTGGATTTTCGTCAAGTGGTTGTATGCAGTTACCTTCTGCATCGTGATATGCATCGCCTTGGAAAGCGTAAACGGTGCAGTACTTTTGGAACTCTTGTCTATTGGAGTTACTTGGTTCAAGCTCCAAGTTGTTACCATAGCTGATGTGTATACCTACGCCCTTGGTATTCCAGTCCACCTTTACGGTATGACCTTGACTTTCGGTGTAGAGTGTGGGGCTACTTACATTGCCAGCATTGTCAACAGCATATAGCACCAAGCCATATTCCCCTGCCATACCAAAGTCGATGTTTTGGCGAAGGTCGGATGATGCTGTATTTGAGAACAAGCCAAGCTCCTGTCTTTGAGCTTCGTAGCTTTCACCACCAACAATATATTGATAGTATTCGCCATTCCCTGGTGTAAAGTCGTAGTCAGCTTGCAAGGTGGAGAAGTTCTTTTCGACAACAAATGCGTAAATGGATTCATATGCAACATCGGAGCTGGTGTTCAAAGTAGATTCGTCATACTTTAGCTTAAACTCACGCGCAGCAGTGTACCACTTATTTTCCTTTATAGCCAAGCCAAGTCCCTCTGTCATATCGAGCTTTGGAGCGCTTGGAGCCTTGTTGTCAACCTTTAGGTTGATGGATAGGCTGGGAGCATCCATAGCACTTGCTGGTGACCAGTATGTATATGTATTTCCGTTGTAGGAACGGAGCAGTCTTGGCACAATTTGGATGGTTTTAGCATTGGTTACAGAGCTTTGTACAATGAAGGATGCAGTAAAGCCATTGTAAACATTTTCCTTATATACTCTTTGTTGGTCAGCTCCGTCTGGATAGATGACGAGTTGCTCATCTTCGATACGAGTAAGGTGGCTATTTGACTTACCATATTGGTTGTCGTAGTATGAATACCAATCAACACAGCTCATACCGATACGGTTGAATGCAGCTGCGTAGGTGGTGCTGAACTTATGTGAGTTGTCGGATACGCCGTCGGTGGTCTTGCTAAAACCTGCGTCAAGGGTAATCTTGTCGCCAGCCTTGATATAAACGGAGTCAAGCATAGCCCTACCGTTGTCGCCAAGGACATCGGGTATGGTTACGGTATTACGGTTAGCACCGCTGATGGTAAGGTTGATGCCCTTTTCTGCGTTTACGCCGATTTGAGCAGATTCAACAGAAACGGATACCATTGCATTTGATACATATATAGTACTTGCGCCAGCATCAAAGGATAGCTTTACATATAGGTGAGCTGCACCGGTAGCTCTTTGAACACCACTAACGGAGGTTTGTAGTTGAATAGTGTTGCTGTAAGAGTCAGATACACCCACATAATATGGGTCAACATCAATTTTTGATGATTCGACAATGCTATCGGCAGTCGCGCCATTGGCGTAGTACATATCGACATTGATGTCAAAGGCATTGGTAATAGTACCTTTCAACGAAATCTCAAATTTGAATACCGTGGTGGTATCCTTATCGACAAGACCGTAAAATACAAGAGCATTGGGGTCAAAGTTAGAGTAATCCGTTGTGGTAGCAGTTATGATACCGGGCTTTGTGATGAGGACTGTTTGACCAGAAAGTGCGATGCTGTCCCCTGTATAGGAAATATCGCCACTACCTTCGTGGTAGAAGTCATCAGCATTGGGCTTTAGGATATTTGCACCATATTGCATACCATTGCCATGGGAAAGCTTGGTAGTGCCATTTGCTGTGAGAGCTGCATTTGCAACGATAGAGTTGTCGGTTGCAACCCCACCCGAAACAAAGGCAACGCAAGCGATAGCGCCGACCAAGACAAGTAGAATTAGAGCGTAGAATGCTTTTTTAGAAAAGAACATTGTAAGATTACGCATCAAAATAACCTCCGATAATAGTCAAGGACTATATTCAACATTAAAAAGTGCGCGCCCGTTTCACGCGCACACACATATAATACATAAAAAACGCACGCGTGTCAAAGGCGCGCGCGCATTATTTACTAAAGTTATACCGAAACAAGACATTGGAAATGCTAAAATTGCATTTCAGTGAAGTTGCTACGCAGTGAAGTTTGCTGTGGCAAGTGAAGTTGCTTCGCAGTGAAGTTTTTAGCCCACGCTAAAAGTTAAGGATAAGAGCATAGACAAAGCGCTACAATAGACTTTACTCTCTAACACCTTGTGAGTGAAGCGAAGTAATTTCGCATTTCGCACTTCGCATTTCGCATTTTCTAAAAACGCGTTAGTTTGGATGCAAGCCGACGGAAAAGATAAAAACCCACGACGGGACTTTACTTTGCGTAAACGACCGAGTGGGTTTTTGTGTTTTCCTATGGATTGCGCCAAAATAACGCGTTTTTATCTCCAGCGATTTTTTTGCTCCACCTTCTTAAATAATATGGATAGTAATCCTATCAAGGTGATAAGCACAGCAACTACAAATAGTATCCAAAGTGGATGCCAAAGACCGGTCAGCATACTGCTTGTAAGATATACTGGGATAACTATGCTGAAAATGAGTGGTATATAGGATATAAAATATAACTTCTTTTTGCGTAAATATCCCCTTGCTATAAAGTGGGATATTGTAATCAAAAATGGTATATATGTGAACACTAACCAACCATATTTTGGTGCTACGCCACACTCCCAAAGGATAAAGAATAGCGCTGTGTCAAAGATAACCAATATGCTTGCAATTATCACTCCACTCGTAAAGTGTCTATGGAACTTTATGTTCCTAAAAAGAAGGCTTGCCATAAGGGCAAAATAGATGATAACTGCCATGGTTGGAAAGATGATAAGTGCCCCCTTTCCCCATAGCGACATGGTTACGCCAAGAATCAAATATAGTACAACTGAAGTCAAAACAAAACAAAGTGTTGCAATCATTGCTTTTTGGAATTTGGTATCCTTTAGTACTGCCAAAGGTTTCCTTTTGAGCGCTTTGATTGCTTCGGTGTAGTCGCCAAGACTTTCGATACAACGAGAGAAAATTTCATCTTCTCCAAGTCCTTCTGCCTTTAGGTCTTGTGCTCTTTCCATAAGACTAGAAAGCATTTCTTCTCTTAAATCATCGGCTTCAACGGTGTAGGGAAGATAGTTGAAAGTTTTATCCAGATATGCCCTAAAACGGTCTATCATTTTTGCTCCCCCCTAATCAAATTGTTGAGTATCCTATCAACCTTTGTCCACTCGACAAGGTTGCTTTCGTACTGCGCTCTTCCACGCTCGGTGATGGAATAGTATCTTCTCCTTGCGCCCCCTACTCCGTCGCCCCAGTAGGTTGCGAGCAAACCTTCATCTTCCATTCTTCTAAAGGCAGTATATATGGTGGCATCCTTGACATCAATGACACCTTCTCCCATATCCAAAATACGCTTGGCAATCTCATATCCGTATGAGTCGCCATCCATCAAAATTCGTAGAATGATTGTTTC
This sequence comes from Clostridia bacterium, assembly GCA_017533505.1. Lineage (GTDB taxonomy): Bacteria > Bacillota > Clostridia > Christensenellales > DTU072 > Stercoripulliclostridium_A. The sequence continues at coordinate 9,812 of JAFXIB010000017.1, forward strand.
GGTATGTCCCCTTAACAAATCGCCACTATGCGCCATATTAATCCCCTTTGTGATTTGGTATCTAAACAGATTATATACTAATGAGCAAGAGATGTCAACCACAATTAAAGTGAAGTTTTTGCTTATGCAAAAGTGAAGTATGCTGTGGCAAGTGAAGTTACTTCGTAGTGAAGTTTTTAGCTCGCGCTAAAAGTTAAGGATAGAGCATTTTGCATTCGCAAGATAATTACCTCGCTTGCGCTCGGCGATAACTACTCTCGCCCTTGCGAGAGCGAGAAATACCTCACTTTGTTCGGCGCGAAATACAAGCACAAGTGCTTGCGTTTTGGTTAGAGCATATGTAGAGTGCTAAAAGTAACTTTACACTCTAATATATTCTTTTATCCTTAACGCAAAAAACAAAGTTTTTTGTATTTATCGCCTTGGAGCGATAGCGCAAAGGTAATTATCGCCCGAAGGGTAATTATCGCCGAGCATAGCGAGGTAGTTATCTCTAACAAAGACATTCCTCACTCATCATTCCTCATTTCATTTGACTTACCTATTTTTTATAGTATATAATAATGCTACTTTATTTTTAAGGAGCATAATAATGAAAGTTCCATTCGTTACAAAAGAAAAAGTTGAAGAAATCTCCAGCATTTATCCCACCCCCTATCATCTATATGATAAAAAAGGTATTGTAGACAACGCAAAAGGTCTATACAATGCTTTCAGCTGGAACAAAGGTTTCAAAGAATATTTTGCTGTTAAGGCAACTCCAAACCCTGCACTCATCAAGCTACTCAAGGCTGAAGGCGCCGGCGTTGACTGCAGTAGCTACACCGAACTCATGATGGCTGAAAAGCTGGGCTTTAAGGGTGATGAAATTATGTTTTCATCCAACGAAACCCCTGCTGTTGAATATCAATATGCTCGTAAGCTCGGCGCTATCATAAACCTTGACGATATCACCCATATCGACTTTTTGGAAGAGTGTGCTGGTATCCCCGAAAAGATTTGCCTTCGCTATAACCCAGGTGGTGAGTTTACCATCAACAATATGATTATGGGCACACCTGCTGATGCTAAATATGGTCTTACAAGAGCTCAAATGTTTGAGGCTGTAAAAATCCTTATGGCAAAGGGCGTAAAGGAGTTTGGTGTTCACGCATTCCTTGCATCAAACAACATTGAGAATGAATACTATCCTGTGCTTGCAAAAACCTTGTTTACACTCGTAAAGGATATCACCGAAGAAACTGGTGCAAAGTTCGTTTTCGTAAACTTGAGTGGTGGTATTGGTGTCCCATATCGCCCAGAACAAAAGAAAACCGACATCAATGTTATTGCTCAAGGCGTAAAGAAAGCATACGACGAAGTTATCGTTAAATCAGGACTAAATGACCTAAAAATCTTCACCGAACTTGGCAGATATATGCTTGCTCCATACGGCGCACTTATCACAAAGGTTGTACACTTTAAGCATACCTACAAAGAGTATGCAGGTGTTGATGCTTGTGCTGCAAACCTTATGCGCCCAGCAATTTATGGAGCATATCACCACATCAGCGTTCTTGGTAAGGAAAATGAAGATGCAACCGTTACATACGATGTAGTTGGCTCACTTTGTGAAAACTCCGACAAGTTTGCAGTTGACCGTACCCTACCAAAGCTTGAGCGCGGGGATTATCTATTTATCCACGAAGCTGGCGCACACGGACACAGTATGGGATATAACTACAATGGTAAGCTCCGTAGTGCAGAAATCCTTTTGAATGAAGATGGCAGTTTTGAGCTAATTCGTAGAGCAGAAACTCCAAAGGATTTGTTTGCGACTTTGGATATTTATCCCGAATTCAGGTAAAAACGCGTTATTTTGGCGCAATCCATAGGAAAACACAAAAACCCACTCGGTCGTTTACGCAAAGTAAAGTCCCGTCGTGGGCTTTTCCATTTTCCGTCGGCTTGCATCCAAACTAACGCGTTTTTGGGAGCAAATTATAATTTGCGTTATGAGTTATTGGTTATATTGCTGGCGCAACTATATTTTGCTACGCAAAGCAAAGGATTCCTTGTGAGCGTAGCGCAAGCGAAGTGAAGCCACTCCTCATTCCTCACTCATCATTCCTCACTCTCAAAAGTCCTTAACTTTTAGCTTTAGCTAAAAACTTCACTGCAAAGCAACTTCACTTGCCACAGCAAACTTCACTGCGTAGCAACTTCACTGCGAAATACATTTCGCCTTTCTAATTTCCCATTTTTTTACTAAACTCCCTTGCGTGCGCGCATATTTTATGGTATAATGTCTACAATCTTAAAATAGGAGACTTTCGAATTATGGAACTAACCAACAATAAATTCGTTCTTGATTTCGTCAATAAGTATGCCGATTTGATGAAGCCCGACCAAATCGTTTGGATCGATGGTAGCAAAAAGCAACTCAATGCTCTCACCAAAGAAGCTGTTTCTACCGGCGAAATCTATAAATGTAACCAAAAGTTACTTCCAGGTTGCTTGTACCACCGTACTGCTGTAAACGATGTTGCTCGCGTTGAAGGAAGAACTTTTATTTGTACCTCTACCAAAGAAATGGCTGGCCCTACCAATAACTGGATGGCTCCTGCTGAAGCTTATCAAAAACTAGACGCTATCGCTGATGGTTGCATGAAGGGTAGAACTATGTATGTTATCCCCTACTCAATGTGCAAAATCGGTTCTCCATTTGCTAAATATGGTATCGAACTCACCGACAGCATCTATGTTGTTCTCAACATGGCTATCATGACTCGCGTTGATAAGAAAGTTCTTGATAAAATCGTTGAAGGCGATTTCGTAAAAGGTATCCACTCCAAGGTTAACCTCGATGCCGAAAACCGTTATATCTGCCAATTCCCAGAAGACAACACTATCTACTCTTTGAATAGTGGCTACGGCGGAAATGTTCTTCTTGGCAAAAAGTGCTTCGCCCTCCGTATCGCTTCCTACCAAGCTTGGAAGGAAGGCTGGATGGCAGAGCATATGCTCATCCTCGGCGTTCAAAAGCCAGATGGCGACATCAAATATATCACAGCTGCATTCCCAAGTGCTTGTGGTAAGACCAACCTCGCTATGCTCATCCCACCAGAGACCTACACCGCAAAGGGCTACAAGGTATTCACCGTAGGTGATGATATCGCTTGGCTCCGTAAGGGCAAGAATGGTCAACTTTATGCTGTTAACCCCGAAAATGGTTTCTTTGGCGTAGCTCCTGGCACCAATGTTAAGAGCAATCCTAACGCACTCGCAACCACCAAGAAGGGCACCATCTTCACCAATGTTGTTTACAATCCAAAGGATAAGACAGTATGGTGGGAAGGCCTTGACAAGAATCCTCCAAAGAATGTTCTCGACTGGAAGGGCAACAAATGGTCAGGTGGCATGGTAGACGAAGAAGGCAAAGTTATCAAGGGCGCACATCCAAACAGCCGTTTTACTGCTCCTGCAGTTAACTGCCCCTGCTTGTCAAGTGAATTTGAAAACAAGAAGGGTGTACCAATTTCAGCTATCATCTTTGGTGGCAGACGCGCAAAGGCTGCTCCATTGGTCTACGAAGCAAGAGATTGGAAACACGGTGTATTCATTGGCTCAATCATGGCTTCCGAAACAACTGCTGCTGCAACCGGCGCTGTTGGCGTAGTTCGTCATGACCCAATGGCTATGATTCCATTCTGTGGCTACAACATGGCTGATTACTTCCAACACTGGCTCGATATGGGCAAGAAGTGCAAGAACCGTCCAAAGATTTTCAATGTAAACTGGTTCCGTACCGACGAAAATGGCAAGTTCCTATGGCCAGGATTTGGTGACAACATGAGAGTTCTTGATTGGATTCTTGAGCGCTGTGAAGATGCTGTTGACGCTGTAGAAACCCCTATCGGTTATATGCCAAAGCCCGAAGATATCAACCTCGAAGGACTTGATATGGATGTTGAAGACCTCAAGAAGATTCTTGACTGCGACAAGAAGGTATGGCTTGCTGAAGCAGAAGATATCGAAAACTTCTATCAAACCAAGTTTGGCGATACACTACCAAAAGAACTTTACGCAGAGCTTAATAGGTTGAAGAAGAATCTTCGCAAGCGCAAATAAAAACGCGTTATTTTGGCGCAATCCATAGAAAAACACAAAAGCCCACTCGGTCGTTTACGCAAAGTAAAGTCCCGTCGTGGGCTTTTATCTTTTCCGTCGGCTTGCATCCAAACTAACGCGTTTTTAAGAGCTAAAGTGTTTTTGGGGAAGAATTCTTCACTCTTCACTCATCATTCTAAAAAATCCTTAACTTTTAGCTTTAGCTAAAAACTTCACTGCGTAGCAACTTCACTTGCCACAGCAAACTTCACTTTTGCGTAAGCAAAAACTTCACTTTTTGTATCTTTAGATACATATCTCCCCTGTTTTTTGTTTTTTTTGCTATTATATTTATTTATTCAATTTTGTATTTTTGGAACGAATAAAATGTGTCCTTTCATATCATAATTATAGAGGCATTTTGCCAATATGATATAAGGAGTATTTTTTTGTATGAATCCATTTAATGAAAAACCTACACCACTTTTTGATTTGATTGAAAACTGGAAGGAGCAGTATCCAAAATCCTACAACCCACGCGAAGTAGACCCCTATACTAAAACACGCATTATTCTTATGAATGGTACGGAGTTTGAGTCAAATTGGTTTAGTCATCAGTTTGAGCGCAATACCGACAATATGGACCTTCGCCGTGAGTTAGCTGTAACAAGAAATCTCGAAAAACAACAACAGCTAAAAATTTCTATGCTAAAGCCTATCTCCGAAACAGCTCTCCAACACACCATTGGCTATGAGCAACTCGCTGTTGACCTTACTGCAGAGCTTGCTAAACGCGAGAAGGATTGCTATGTTAAAAAGGCTCTGGACTTTGCGCTCCTTGAGGACTTTGACCACCTATATAGATACGCAAATCAGCTGGAAATGGAAGAAGGAGTAATTGCCGAAAGATTGGTTGGTAGATACACCGAAATCATGCCAGCGCGCCCTACTATTGCACATCATAGATACCCCACCGACAATGTCCGTAGGCCCATCAACTCAAAGACAGCAGATAAATTCACGGTGCTTTCCACTATGATTATCACTGCTGCAGAGCAACAAACTATGAACTACTATATGAACATCGCAACCTTTGGTCAAAACGACCTATCTCGCAAGCTCTACCAAGAAATCGGCAGAGTGGAAGAAGAACATGTCACACACTATGGTGCGCTCATGGACCCCAATGCTACTTGGCTCGAAAAACTACTCTGGCACGAATACTGCGAGTGCTATCTATATTGGTCTTGCTACAAGACGGAAACCAATGCTTATATCAAAAAGTTCTGGCAATGCAACCTACAAATTGAGATTGCACACCTACACAAAGCTGTTGAACTGCTACAAAAATACGAAAATAAGGAGTGGCAACAGGTTATCCCAGATGGCGAATTCCCAGCTCCTTTGAGCCTACACGAAAACATCGACTATGTAAGAGAAATTTTGGGCGATACCGTACAATATACATCTCTCCAAGAAGATTATGAGAGAGTGGAAAATCTCTCCCCAGATGCCGATTTCTTCCGTTATCAAGAAGCAATCAACAACGCACCAAACCAAGTGCCCAGCCACACCGTAATAAACACTCATATCCGTAACTATGGCAAGGATTATCGCTTTAATGTAGCCCCCAACCCTATCAAGGAATTAAGGTCGCGTAGCTGTGATAACACCTGTGTTGGCAGAGTACCAGGAGCTGCGAAGTCATCAGATTTTAGTTGCAACTAAATGCGAAATTGCTTCGCAGTGAAGTTTTTGCTTACGCAAAAGTGAAGTTTGCTGTGGCAAGTGAAGTTGCTTTGCAGTGAAGTTTTTAGCTAAAGCTAAAAGTTAAGGATAAGAGATTTCAATTTACAATGTGAGTGAAGCAAAGCGCAACGAAGCCACTCCTCATTCCTCACTCATCATTCTACATTCCCTAAAACGCGTTAGTTTGGATGCAAGCCGACGAAAAAGATAAAAACCCATTACTAATAATACTCTCCTAAAACGCGACAGTTTAGATGAAGAGTGACGCAAAATAAAAGAACTTCCTGACGGGACTTTACTTGGCGTAAACGACCGAAGGAAGTTCTTATTTTGCTATACTATTCGCTAAAATGTCGCGTTTTAGTAGATGTGGTAGTACTCTATAGCTTCTACCCAACTACCGTTGTACTTCTCGTAAGCTGATGTGATACCATCGGCTTTCTTGATGTCAGCATAGGTATTGTTCTTTCCGTTTGGAGTGGTGTTGGACTTGAAATTTGTCATGGCATTGTTGCTAAAGAGTAGTATCTTGTTTAGTCCAGAACAATCTCTAAATGGGCTAATAGATGGATAGTTGTTCTCGGTGGACATGGGTAGCTCAACAAGGTTTATAAGTACCAAGCTCAACTCTTTGTTGTTTTGGAAGGCAGAGTCGTAGATACTCTTTACATTGTGCCCTATTACCAAAGTTTTTAGCCCACTTTGTGAAAAGCTTGAGCCCATTATGGTTAGGCCTGTGCCATACTCAAGCACTACGGTGGAGAGATTTTTGCAGTTATGGAAGGCTTGCTTGCCAATGGTAGTAAGTGCTGTGTTGGAGTAGAAATAGGTTATCGCTGTTCCGTTGAAGGCGTCTTGACCGATGTAAGTCAAAGCAATATCCTTATTTTTACCTTTTGCAATGGGGTTGGTGCCATCGCGCCAAACTACTTCGTAGAGAGTGTCGCAAGTGTAGAATGCCCTGTCCTCTATGCGCTCAAGGGTGCTTGGCAAGTAGACCTTGGTTACATCGTCGTGGATAAAGTATTTGCCTACTGAAACAATATTATAGTTGACTCCGTCAAATGTAAAGGTGCTGGGAATTGTGATTTCTCTTGTGGTGTCAAACACCGATGTTACTCTTGCGCGCGTTGATGTAAGGTCGATGTTGCCACTCTCGTCAATGGGCTCAAAGCAAAGGGTAACACCAGTCATATTACTGCTTGTGATGAAGTCATAGGCGCAGACATAGTCGCTGGCGCCATCAGCTGTCCAGCTTGCGTTAGTCCTAAAGGACTCAAGCAATTCCTTTTTGACATAGTACTTTGCCTTTCGAGTTAGTCCACTACCCCAAATGCCTTCGGTTTCGGTGTACTTTGGCACATTGGGTGTAAGGATATTGATGGCTTTGAGTGCTGTGTTGCCCCAGAATGGTGCGTTGCCATAGGTATTTAGGCTATAAATGGTAATCTCTTCGAACTTGGAGTTCTCAAAGGCATACTCGCCAAGAGATTTGAGCCTTGACTCGGTGGAGAATATTACATTTTTTAGCCCTGTGTTGGCAAAGGCTTGTGTGCCGATACTTTCCAAGCTCTTGGGGAAAGAAATATACTCAAGACCTGTCATACCATCACCACTTGAAGCAAATGCAAGGTCGCCTATTGTAAGCAGTCCATCGTTGAGCTTTACGCCATTTGATACCATACTGGACACAAGGTTGGTGCAACCATAGAACATCCTATTGGAGATGTCCTTTAGTCCAGATGTGGTGTTGGTGGTGTAGTTTGCGCCCGTTGCGTTGAACTTAAAACCAGTATAGATGCTTGTCAGCTTTTTGGAGCCTTCAAAGGTGCTTTGACCAAGTGCCTCAAGTGAGAGCGCATCTTCAAAATAGACCTGCTCAAACAAGCTTTCGGTGAAAGCATATTGACCAATGCTCGTTACCGTTTGGGGGATAACAAGGGTGTTTTGGGGCTTAAAATACATCTCGCGATGTGGATTGAGAAGTGAGCTATCCCAGTTGCAACCCTTGAATGCATAATCCCCTATGCTACGCAAGGTTGTGGGGAGCGCGCCTATCCTTGTAGATGAATATTTTGATGCCGAACCAAGCACCATTTTGCCACAATTTGCAAATGCCATTTTGCCGATTATCTCGGTGGTACCAAGCTCAATTTGTATGCCCTCACAGTTCATAAAGGCATAGTCGCCAATTTCCTTGATGCTGTTTGGTAGGATTACCGTCTTGCCACCACACACTCCTATGAAGGCATTTTTTTGTATTCTTCTTACAGGTACGCCGTCAATTTCGTTGGGGATTTCGATGTTAAACTCGGTAGTTTTACCATGCTCGGTGATACCAGTTATAACGCACTCGTTGTCAATAATTTCGTAGGTGAATGCGCGTGCGTAATATGCGTACAAGGTAATATCCTTGTAGAATGTATACATAGAGTCTGCATCAATTCGGGTGCCCTTTCCTTGTGGCTCGGTATACCAACCAGCAAAAATGTAACCATAATAACCATATGCTGGGAGCAATGGATTGGTGGTAATGTAAGCATTCATATCAGCATCAAGTGGAAGGTTGAGCCTTGCCATAAATATGTTGTCTGCAATTATAGTTGTCGTGGACTCATTCTTTAGGTTTGCGTCACTTATATCAGCTGTCAGCTTGAATGTGGGCTGAATTCTAATTGTCTTAACATTGGTGCCAGCTGGAATTGATACTTTGGCTTGGGAGCCAGTTTTGTTTTCGTACTTGATTTCGTCAATGGTAACCGTTTGATTTTCGGGCGTCAAGGTGGCGTGGTTGTTTTTTAGGTACACCACTCTATTTGTGCTCTCGGCACTAAACTTGTCGCTGGTGAAAGTTTTTCCATTGTAATTTAGGGAAAGTATCTTTAGGTTGTCGGGATTGGATATGGTGATTTCGATGTCAAACATCTCGGGCACACCAGACATAACCTCCAAGCAAACATCACTCTCTTCGTCGCCATTGTGTCCGTTTACCGAAGGTATAATTTTGACTTTGGTAAGAGTGGGGAGTATCTCTTTTTTGCCACTATCCCCACTGCTACCACTATCATTACAGCTTATTACGGTGAGCGCAAGCACCCCTACTAAAAGTAGGACAACAAGCGCTATCGTCAACTTTTTAGCCATTTCTTCCCCCTTTCTTCTTGACTAAAATAATTGTGAGTGCAACGCCACCTATTACCAATACGCCACCACCAACGGATAGACCTATTATCAAGCCAAGGTTGGAGTCGTCGTCCTTGATTTCTTCCTTATCCCCACTTGTGGGTGGAGTGGTTGGCTTTTGGGGAGTATCACTTGGGGTGTCAGTAGGTGTATCACTTGGAGTGTCACTTGGAGTGTCAGTTGGTGGAGTGCTTGGTGTTGAGCCTTCAATGGTAACATTGATGAGCTTGCTATATAGCACTTGGTCATCAAGCATAACTTCAACAAGAGCACTCTTTTCGCTCTCCGTGAAGGTGTACTTGCCATCAAGACAGGCTGAACCATTGACAATCAAGAATGCTGCACCTTGTACATTTGCTGGGAGCGTTACGCTAATGGTGATTTCGCCACTTGCTTCGATGCTCTCACCCAGCTCAAACTCGCCCATCATAACCGAAATTTCTTCCTTTTCAACAAAGGTTGTGATGGTGTAGCTTATGCCACTTACTATGTTATAGTTAATAGAATCTGGTATGAATGTAATCGTATAGGTATGCTCGCCAAGCTTCATTGGTGGTACTTTGCCAGCAACCTTTTCAAACTCAAATCTACCCACAACACTCATGCCCTTGTAGGTTACGATTGCGTTGACATCGCTGTGTGAAAGTGTATGTGTTACATCGTACTCCATAACCTTTGGCTCGGTGAACTCGATATATGGAGTTGCCTTGTTGATAACAAGGGTTACATCAAATACCTTGGTGCGATATCCCGTCTTGGTTACGGTAACTCTAATTGCGTAGCTACCTTGTATGATGGGCTTCAAGCTATAATGTACAACTGCGCCCTCTGGTAGTCCAGCTACTGGTACTTCCACTTCGCTTCCTGTATAGGTTGTGGTGTAATCGGTGCAAATGAGAGTGCTATCAAACTCCATTAGCCTTACCGATACTTCCTTGACATCGGGATTGAGCTTTGCGATATTGTAGTCGTCATAGAGCTTGCCACCATCCTTTACGCGTAGGAGCATATTGACTGCATAATCCCCTTCCACACTATTATCAAAACCATCAATGGTGAATGCGTAGCTCAAGGTGTCGCTGGAAATGGGTGCCTTGTCAGCTTGATATTTGACTTCGTAAGCACTTGGTGCGCTGTCCCCTACATTGAGAGCAACTGGAGTTATGCTATATACAACATCCTTTTTGTTGATAACTGATGTAAAGCTCCTTGCTGACTCAACGATTTCGTAGCAGTTGACAGCTACTCCCTCATCGTTTAGTTTTGTATAGTTAGTGGTAGCTTCAAAGGTATAACTGCCAGCGTGCTTGAATGTTTCGCCCCCAAGTAGGCTTACTTGAACATCGGGGTCCCCTTTCTTACTCAACTCGCTGTTTACAGCATAAACCATAGCTGAATTGAAATACTTGGGATAGTCAATGGCTGTGCCAGAATATGTATAGCTCTCCTTTAAGCCCACATTAGGTTGAAGCATATTGCTCCAGTTGAAGGTAACCTTGAGTGGATTGATGATAATTTTATCTACACCACCATTGAACTCAAAACTTATATTTTCAAGTTCTTCATTATTATCGTATTCAGCCTTTAATATATCGTATTTACCAGGCGCAATGAATGTATCTTGGTGTGTGGCTATATCGATATAAAGCTTAACCGAAATAATTGTATTTTCGTCATCAGAATATTTTATGTTGCGCTCGATATATGGCAATCCACCGTCAATACGAGCAATTTGACCATACTCAAATGTTTCAGGTTGAAGAACCTCATCAAGTGAAACAATAACTTTTCGTGTACTGATAGTGAATGATAAAATATTTTGAGCTTCCGGTCTATCTACATCAAACATGTGATAGTTAGGATTATTTGAGTACACCAAAATGCTGTAAGAAGTGGGATTCATAACAACAACGCCAGTTGGAATCTTTGTATAGAAGGTTACTTCGTCGCCGTCAATGGGCCCCTTACCATCCAAGAAAGATAGCTCATTTACCCATATGTTGAATTCATCTTCGGTAAATGGAGTGCCACGATATGATTGTGGCAAAAACGCTGGTAGTGCAACTGCCCTTGGCTTGATAGTAAAGGTATATCCAGCGCCACCATTATCAAAGGTGTAGCTACGATAGTTTTGTCCACCATTGATTTCTACGCTGATATCCTTGATAGCAATTGCGTTTGTGAGCGCTATTGGATTGGTGCCAGTATAGTCATAGGTGGTACCATCATTGGTTGCAAGACGATACTTATAGGTGATTGCATAGGTGCCTACAACCAATTCGCTATACTTTATACCGATTGTATACTCGGTCTTGTCGTATGTTATTTCGCTCAAGTCGGACAAAGGAGTATATACTCCACCATTCAATACATAAAGTCCACTGATATGCTCATCCTTTTGGGTGATAGCAAACTGGAGCTTATCTGTTATCAATCCGTAATAGGCATTGGTTTCGGGGATAGAAACTTCCACTTGATAAAGGAATGTGGAGTCGCAAGCATTGATAGGTGCTGTGTCAAGTGGGTATGAATTGCCACCACTCAACATATAGAACTTGTATGTTGGAGTTGCATCAAGGTAGTCTATGCCAAGGTCGAGCGCAACTGGGCTACCTGTATACTCATAACTGTCGACCATATTGATGACATAACTCTTTTTGCCAACGGTAAGTGTACCATTTGAGATATTATTTATATTAATAATATAATTTCCAACCAAATAGCTGTCGCCTGTATGGATGCCACCTATTATTGTTACGATGATATCAAGCTTTGCGCCAGCAACGGTAACATTCTTTTCGTACTCGGAGCCCAAAACATAGTCTACGCCTTCTACAAGCTTCAAAGAGATATCTTCGCCCAAATCCATATCAATCACAGGCATTATGGTTGCGCTGTAAAGGGCATCTTCGCCATAGTTGACATAGCTATCGTTTGCTTTGAGCGTAATTTCAAGTGGAAGAATCTCGATGGAAATTAGATAGCTATTTTCAGTTGGGAGATAGTTGGTTGAGTGCGGTACTGCCTTAACCAAATACTCGTATAAGCCCACATTTTTTGCTTTGGGAGCATCCATAGCTTCAGCGCTATCCTTATCAAAGAACTGGAGCTCAACTTGGAGCGCTGTGGTGTCAGCTGTGTTGGTGATGATAGCATCGGAACTTACACTAAACTCGTGCTCATATCCATCGTAAATGATGTCCTTTGACAGCTTGCTTTGCTCAAGTGAAATGGCAACTGCGTTGATTGTTAGCTCTACCGAATTACCCACCTTGACATCAAAGTCGTAGTCGAAGTTATAGTCGGGGTTAGCCCTATCAATAAGTGCGTAAATGTCATAAGTACCAACATTGCTACCTACTTTGTAGGTAGTTTGTGCGCCCAAGTATGCTTTTAGCTCGGTTATATCGCTACCACCACGCTCTATAAACTCAACACTATCAAGCTCTAAAGTGGAGTAATATGGTAGTTGAATCTCGCTTTCGGAGCCATAGTATGTATCGATGATAAGCTCCTTGCGAGCAACATAAAAATCAATGATGATGGTGCTGTCGTTGTAGCCAGGAATGGACACAAGTAGCTCCAAGCTATATTGTCCAGCCCCTGTAACATAGGCGCCGATTGCTTGGGGAGCATAGGTACCATCATAGTATCTCAAGGACAAAATTCTGTTTGCTGTTATGGTTATGCCTTGATAAAGGGTGCCATCAAGCGTAAATACCGAGCCACCAAGAACGATGTCGGAGCCACTAAAGGTGGGTGCTGTAGCTTGGGATAATCCCCCTACCGAACTAACCAATGTGGTGTTTGATAGGTCAAAGGTGCCCTTTTGGAGATTGAAGGTGTTTTCTACCCAAGTGCCAGCAGTAGTTAAGGTTGATGGGATATATACCATAACACGATAACTGCCAACTGCACTAACAAAGCCACCGATAATTTCGGTGTCGCTTTCGTCCAAAATCTTGATTTGAACACCCTTGTACTTTAGGAGTGGATGGGTATAGTTTGCATCACTTTCTTCCACTTGCTCAATGCCAAGGTCTTCAAGGGTGGATGCAAGGGAGAGCATATTGAGTGCGCCAAGCACTTTGAGTGTGCCTACACCATCTTCGATAAAGCTATATTCAAGCGCGCCAACGCCATCGTTGTCTACAACGAGCTTTGCATTGAGATAGATTACATCGTCTTGATATGTTAGAGTGTAGCTTGAGTTTGATACAAACATATCTTCGTTGAAATCGGTACCACTTTGATATGCCCAGTTGAGAGTGCGGTTAGATAGATATGCGCTGATTTCCGAGCTCATCTTTGACATCATCAAATACTCAACAACTGCCTTTGATATCGTTGCGCCTTCGCTTCCAAGTAGCTCGTATGCCTTGGTGCTATCTTGACTATCATAGTATAACTTGTCATTGTATCCATCGGCTACATAGCTTGATACATCACTACCCACTTCAAGTGGACTCAATGTATAGCGTATGGTACGAGCATTTTCGCCCTTATTCACGCTTACACTACTGCCGTCTGCAATGCTCAAGGTTTGCTTGTAAATGATGTTGTCACTGGGGAATACCGGTACAACTATATCTTCTTTTACACCATAGGTGTAACCAAATCCATATTCGTCTGCTGTGCCAAAGCTCGTCATGATGTATGGCTCTTCGCCAACAACGGTGATTTCGCCACTTGGAGCGCATACAACAGAATCAACTACTTTTGAGTCAGAAACAAAGCTATCAATACCATCATTTGAAAGTGGAGCATAGTAACATCCGTAAATGTTGTTATTATTAATTACAAACTTGCTTGTGCCGATAGCACGCGAATATGCTATCATACCGATATTTTCTTCAACCATACTTGACGCAACCATACCAGCACTAACAATGGTGGAACGCATTATCAAAGCAGTATTTTGGGTTTCTTTGAACATGTAAGAATCATGATTATAACAGTTAATGTTGTATACATATCCACGAAGTTCGGTTGCAACTGAACCATGAATATAAAGGTCTGTTATGGTTAGGCTGTCATAAAGTGATGAGTTTTCATCCATAGAAACTGCCCCAACCCCTTCAAATAGTGTAATATTTTTGGGAAAATTTGGCAAGGTTATAATATGTCCGTTGCCATCAAGATGACAGGATAACGTTCCCAAAATTGCAACATCAATCAAATCATATTTAGTAAAATCCAAGTTAGCAGTCAGCATTGCGTAGCTTGTGGACGGGAGTGTAGTGATATAATTTAGTTGCTCGGGTGTGCTTACTTGAAAGGGGTCTTCCTTTGTGCCAGTACCAAATGTGCAAGGAGCTTTGTCTAAAGCTTTACTTCCACCACTTATTTTAGCATATTGAGCAAGAAATTGCTTTATATCATCAGAAAGCGCATCGGTGTTAAAGAATTTGACTGAATCAGTAACACCTTCCACATACCTAATATTATCATCCCTAAAAAGTGGCTCGTTGTGTAGATTTACACCAGCAAGAATTTCGCCATTTGCGTTTTCAACAGATAAATTTAAGTTGAGCTCGGTGAAGGTTTGGATTTTCGAACGATCATATGCTGAACTCAAATCGCCCTCTGGAGCAACCAAAGAGTTGATTTCTGCTCCATATGAATTAACAATACTGCCAGTAGAATGGTTTGCAATAGCATATGCAGTTGTACTATCAGCACCAGTCATATCCGAAATAACAATGGAGTTTTGAATGGTACCTGCATTGTTAGCTACCATACCAGCTGTAAATGAACTGCCCTTTAGAGTTGCTGAAATTTGTACTTTGTCGATGGTACCATTGTTGACATATGCAAGTGAACAAGCTGTGGCTTTGTCGGTATTGTTGATGCCAATGAGCTGAACATCTTTGACAACACCTGTTGTACCAATGGTGCTGAACAAACTCTCTTTGAGTCCAACAATGGTGTGTCCCCTACCATCGAAAATACCGTTGAAGATTTTGTTTTGATAGTTATCAAGGCTCTTTATGGCATATCCATCTTGGTAGAAACGCTTTAGATAGATGTCAGAAGTCAAAATGAACTTGTCGCCTTCCTTTGCAAAGTAGCGATTGGTAACAAAGTTCAAAAAGTCCTGTTCGGTTTCGATGTAGGTAACAGAAGGAGTAGTTTCTTCTGCATTAGAAACAACATCAACACTACCAAAGAGAGTGCAAACACCGGTTGCAACGATTAAAAGTGACAATAAAACTAAAAGAAAATATTTTTTCATAGGCCTAACATAATTAAGAATACAAGTTATGGACAATTATCCATAATATATTATTACACACGCACGAGCATACGCGCCCACGCATACCTATGAATATTTTATTATATAATTGCGCGCGTGTCAATAGACAAAAACGCGACGATTGAGTGAAGTTTGCGTGAGCGCAAGTTGCTATGCACTTCTAATTCTTAATATTCTCTTTGCGTTTTGCATAAACTAACATATGGACTACACCCCCTATTTTTATCACTACAATCAAAAAGTTAGCACACCAATTACAAACAACACTCAACCAAACAAGTGCAACCATAAAGGTAATTTAGGACATATAATTTTGATTGTTTTGATTCTCTGCTCGTTGCTAACAGCACTACTACTCGGAGCCAAATTTTCAGATGTAAATTTAGTTGGATTATTAAAGGAAGAGCTCTCAAAAAACAGCGCACAGCAGTTCTATATTCTAACCACTTTGCCAAGTGAGTATTTAGAAGAAGCACGCATCAAGTCTTTTAGCCTACGCTTGAGTGGAAATGCTGGGTACATATATACAAAGAATAACCAATATTTTGTTGCTTTAGCTACATATTTAGATAAGAAAACAGCCGAAGATGTTTTATCAAAAAACGAAGATTTAGTTATACACGAGCTAACATTTTTTAAGCAAAAGCTACTTGACAATGCTACTGATGATGGTATAACAAATCAAACGATATTAGCATTAAATGACAGTATAAAAGTGCTATATGATTTAAGCATAAATTTAGCTCTTAAAGAAAGCTCTATTGTAGATGTACTACACACTCTTGAGAGTACTCACAGCGAGCTACTAAAACTAAAGCAATCGGTTATAAATTTATCCCCTTCAAACAAAGATATTCTACTATCAATCATCGACCCACCACTTGGCACACTCAATGCAATCATAAGCTCCACAGCGCACCAAAGCTTACTTGGAGAATTACGCTATGCTGTTACAATTTCGGTTGTCAGCTTATGCAACTCAACCCTTTAATACTTACGCTATAAAAAAATATATCTCATAAAACGCGCTCATTTACTTACCCCCTGAAAGAACTTCATAAACTATTTTAACTCATAAAACGCGACAGTTTAGCGAAATACTTTGAAAAATAAAAAACTCACTAATATTATTACTCATAAAACGCGTTAGTTTGGATGCAAGCCGACGGAAAAGATAAAAACCCACGACGGGACTTTACTTTGCGTAAACGACCGAGTGGGTTTTTGTGTTTTCCTATGGATTGCGCCAAAATAACGCGTTTTATTCAGTGTATTTTTCGAGTTTGATTCCAGCTGCAGTGAAAAGTTCTATGGAAAAATCATCTGGATACCCTTGCTCATATACAACTCTCTCAATACCACTATTAATTATGATACGCGTACACATTGAGCATGGTTGATGTGTGCAGTATAGTGTTGCGCCTTGGAGAGTCAAACCGAGCTTTGCAGCTTGGATGATAGCATTTTGCTCTGCATGGACTGCGTAGCACATTTCTTGGCGAGTACCAGATGCAATGCCAAGCTTTTCACGGAGACATTCTCCCCTTTCCTTACAAGACTCAACGCCAGCTGGAGCGCCGTTATAACCGGTTGTTAGAATTCTTTTATCCCTAACGATAACAGCACCGACCTGTCTATTTTGCTTATAGCAACTTGACCAAGTTGATACAAGTCTTGTCATTTCCATAAATCTTTTGTCCCACTTGTCCATAAATAATCCTCCGGACTTTATTAAATGCGAAATGCGAAATGCGAAATGAGAAATTACTTCGTTTCGCTTCACTCCACTCACAAGGTGTTAAAGAGTAAAAGTTTATTGTTGTACTTTCAATATACTCTTTATCCTTAACTTTTAGCTTTAGCTAAAAACTTCACTACGAAGTAACTTCACTTGCCACAGCAAACTTCACTTTTGCGTAAGCAAAAACTTCACTGCGATATGCTTTCTCTTGCATTGATAAAATCCTACCATAAATTGTGCACTTTTTCAACATCTTTTTTTCCATTTTTTTGTACTAAAACTTGCATATCACATTTTGGTGTGTTATAATGCCATTGTTAGCAATCCAAGTGTTAGAGTGCTAAACTCAAATCTTGACAAAAAATTTTCAAAATTATGTAGGACTTTTGATGGATTCGTCGTATAATATAGCACCATCAAATGTTCAAACGGAGGCAAAAATGAAATTAGTACCCTTATTTGATAAGGTTGTAATCAAGCATATTGAGTCGGAACAAACCACCACAAGTGGCATATTCCTACCCTCATCACAACAAGAAAAGCCACAAATGGCAAAGATAATCGCTGTTGGCGAAGGTGGCATCATTGACGGCAAAGAAATCAAAATGATTGTTAATGTCGGCGACACCATTCTATACAGCAAGTATGCAGGAAGCGAGTTCAAAATCGAAGGCGAAAACTATGTAATCATTCGTCAAAGTGACATTCTTGCAAAGGTTCTATAAAAATAGGTAATATTAAGGAGAAATTATATGGCAAAGCAATTTAAGTATGGCGAAGAAGCACGCAAGGCATTGGAAGCTGGTGTAAACACCCTTGCCAATACCGTCAAACTCACCCTTGGACCAAAGGGCAGAAATGTTGTGCTTGAAAGAAAATATGGCGCACCCCTAATCACCAACGATGGTGTAACCATCGCAAAGGAAATCGAGCTCAAGGACCCCTTTGAGAATATGGGCGCACAACTAATCAAGGAAGTTAGCGTAAAGACCAACGATGTTGCAGGTGACGGTACCACCACAGCAAGCGTACTTGCACAAGCAATCATTCGTGAAGGACTCAAGAATGTAGCAGCTGGCGCAAACCCCATGCTACTACGCAAAGGTATCACACTTGCAACCGAGTCAGCAGCAAATGCACTCAAGTCAATCAGCAAGACTGTTGAAGAC
>JAFXIB010000018.1 GCA_017533505.1 Clostridia bacterium
ACTCAAGGGCGTTACAAATTATATAGTTATGGCTGGCAAAAATGATGCTACTTTAGGCGAAAGGCTTGGTTACTTTGGAGAGCATATTGTTCTAAAAGCACAAGAGCTTGGATTAAACACCTGTTGGGTAGGTATGTCATTTATTTATAATGATATGAAGGAGCTTTATACACTCAATTCAGGAGAGTCTAAAAAGCTAATCATAGCAATAGGGTATGGTGAAACTCAAGGACACGAGAGAAAATCCAAGTGTATATACGATGTAGCACGCGTTGAGGGCGAAATTCCAGAGTGGTTCAAGCGAGGCATAGAGTATGCTTTATATGCACCAACAGCTATGAATCAACAAAAGTTCAAGTTCTATCTTGATGGAAACAAGGTTAAGCTCAAGTATTCACTTGCTTTTTATGGTAAGGTTGACAAAGGGATTGTCAAATACCATTTTGAGCTTGGAGCCGGCAAGGAAAACTTTACATGGGCAAAGTAAAGTGATATAATTTAGATAAGGAGAAAGAATATGAAAGTATTGATTATAAATGGTAGTCCCAGAGTAGATGGCAACACAACAATTGCAGTCAATGAGCTTGTTAACACTTTTAGTGCCGAAGGTGTAGAAACCGAAGTTATTCAAATCGGTGGTAAGGATATACGAGGATGTATCGCATGCCTATGTTGTGCAAAGACGGGCAAATGTGTTTTTGATGATGTTGTAAACGAGACTGCCGCAATTTTTAAAGAAGCAGATGGCATCGTCGTTGCAAGCCCAGTATACTATGCACAAGCAAACTCAACACTTGTTTCACTCATGACAAGGATGTTTTATAGCTCCAAGTTTGATAAGAGCATGAAAGTAGGAGCAGCAGTTGCTGTTGCAAGAAGAGGGGGATGCGCATCAACATTTGATGAGCTTAACAAATTCTTTACCATAAGTGGTATGCCCGTTGCATCTTCACAATATTGGAATTCTGTTCACGGCAGAGATAGAGGACAAGCTGTTGAGGACGAAGAGGGGCTTCAAACAATGCGTGTGCTTGCTCGCAATATGACTTTCCTTATGAAGTCCATTGCACTCGGCAAAGAAAAATATGGTTTGCCCGAAAAGGAGCCCCGTATATATACAAACTTTGTAAAATATGCTTCCAAAACCATTATTTTAGAAACTCAATTTTAGCTATATAAAAATTTAAGCCACCCATAAGGATGGCTTTTATTTTTGAAGTGTGCGCCCACTCCGATTAGCCCTACCGAATCGGCTCACTTGTAGGTAACTCCTCCAAAGCTACCTCGTGGCACATTCCGTAAATCGCTTAGTGCTGCTGCGGTCAGGCTCTGACACGGTTCACGACCCGAAATTGCACAAGACCTTGGTATCAACATCCCTTGCAAGCGTCGGCTTTCCATAAAACTAACCTCGGTGGGTGGTCTATCCTGCTGTAGCGGATTGCAGGTTACAGGGCACCGCTAGCTCCCCATATAGCACGGATTTAAGTATATCATAATATTTGATTTTGTCAACAAAATTTTTTGTGTATTGGTTGCGAAATATATGGTAATATGCACAATATTTACTCAAATTCAGTTTTTATTTATTGACACGCGCGCGCCTATATACTATAATATACGCGTATATATATGTAAACAAGGAGCTAAATAATGAAAAAAATTCTTGCATGTGTTCTTATGGTTGTTATCGCAGTTGCAACTCTATCAGTATTCGTTGGTTGCACAAACAAAAACGAAGAAGAAGTTCCAGCTATCACTGGTATTACTGCAAAAGTTGCAAAAGATGCTAACTACACCGTAGGTTCTGCTTTCGACAGCAAATATATCACTGTTATCGCTTCTCTTGATAACAAGACCACCAAGACTGTTTCTACAACTGCTGCTATCAGCTATGATTTGGCTGATCTCAAGCTTGATGCAGATGGTAACTTTACCGAAGCTGGTGATTTCGTAATGGATGTTACCTATTCAGATTGGTCAACAACTGTAACCATCAAGGTTAAAGCTGCTGCATAACTAATTAGGCATTCGGAGGAGAATATGTATATTTCAAAACTTGTTGGCGAGAGGACTAAGACCTCTCCTGCAGATGCCGTTATCAAAAGTCATGCTTTGATGATCAGAGCTGGTTATATGAAGCTTGTTTCCAATGGTATTTGGTCACTTGCAATGCCTGCACAACGCATTTCACAAAAGATCGAAAATATCATTCGTGAAGAAATGAATGCTATCGAGGGACAAGAGTGTTTGTTCCCAGTTGTTATGCCTCGTGAACTTTGGGACGAGTCTGGTAGATATAGTTCTATCGGAGATGAAATGGTTCGTTTCAAAGACAGAAAGGGTGGCGATTTTGTACTTGGTATGACTCACGAAGAAGCTGCAGTACAATTTGCACGCGATGCAGTCAACTCATACAATCAACTTCCCTTTATGATTTATCAAATTCAAACCAAGTTCCGTGATGAAGGTCGTGCTCGTGGTGGACTTATTCGTGTTCGCGAGTTCAAAATGAAGGATGCGTATTCTTTCCATATTGACCAACAAGATCTTGAAAAGTACTATTATCGCGCATATGCTGCATATGAGCGTATCTTCAAGCGCATTGGTATGAAGAACTTTATTGCTGTAACATCAGACTCTGGTATGATGGGTGGCAAGATTTCTCACGAATTTATGCTTTTAACTGATGTTGGTGAAGACACATTGGTACTTTGTCCAAAGTGTGGATACAAGTCAAATATGGAAGTTGCTAATAGTGTAGTTGAAAACTACGCAGACGAAGTTGAGCTTCCTATGGAAGAGGTATATACAGCTGATGCAAAGGAAATCGCAGAGGTTACCAAGTATCTTGGTGACATTCCTGCATACAAGACAGCAAAAGCAGTATGCTACAACATAAAGGGCGACAGCAAGACAACAGTAGTATGTTTTGTTCGTGGTGACCTTGAAGTTAACGAAGCAAAGCTCAAAAAGGTACTTCGCAAAGAAGTTGTTCCAGCTGGATTGGAAGGTAGCGCACTTGTTGCTGGCAATATCGGTTGCTTGGGCCTTGATAAGCTCAAAGATGTTGTAGTGGTATATGATAATTCACTTAAAGGCGCTAATAACATGGTTATTGGAGCTAACAAGGAAGAGTACCACATCAAGAATTTCTCATTCAATCGTGACATTCAAATCAAGGAGTTCCATGATATTGCAAAGGTGGTAGATGGTGCAAGATGTGTTCATTGTGGCGCACCTTTGACACTCCAAAATGGTATTGAAATCGGCAACATTTTCCAACTTGGCACCAAGTATACTGAAGCTATGGGTATGACCGTTCTCAACAAGGATGGCAAGGCTACAACCCCAATTATGGGCTGTTATGGTATTGGTGTAGGTAGGGCAATTGCATCTATTGCAGAAGAAAGTGCTGACGAAAAGGGCCTCAATTGGCCTATGGCAATAGCTCCATGGCATGTATATCTATGCGCACTTCGTCCAGACGATCCAGTTGTGCGCGAAAAGGCAGACAAGCTCTATCAAGATCTTCAATCTGCTGGTATTGAAGTCCTTTACGATGATCGTAATGTTTCACCGGGATTTAAGTTTAATGATTGCGATTTGATGGGTATTCCAGTTAGAGTTGTAATTAGTCCAAGATCAATACAAAATGGTATCGTAGAAGTACAACTTCGTGATGGCACCTTAAAAGAAAACTTAAATCTTGATGATTGTGTAGGTGGGCTAAAGAAGATCATTGAGGATAGGATATAAAAATTATTCATTTCAGAGGGGTGAAGGTGGAAATGAAGAAATTTAGTATTTTATTGTCAATATTGCTTGTGATTATAATAGGATGTAGCGTATTTGCATGTGCGCCAAACAATTCTAACACCACAAACAATAATAACAATAATAATCAAAATAACAACAATAATAATCAAACAGGGGATGGCTTTATAACTGGCACTGCTACGATAGAAGATGTTTCCAACGAATTGGTTAAGACGCTTTTATCTACAGCAAACACAGCAAGCACGACTCGTTTGAACGCAACCAATCCATGCGTATCATGGCAGATTGATCTTACAATGGACATCAACGAGAAGAGTTTTGATGTTCGATTTGAGATAAACTATGATCATAGAGACAAGTCCAAAACAGAAATTAGGATTATTCTAACAAGACACGGAGAAACAACGCCATTTATTTCTGCATACTATTTCCAAGATCAACCAAATGACAACAAAACACCTGGCAATTTATATATTCAATATGGCGATGCTAAAGTAAAGGTTGCATTAGTAGATACTTTCTTGGGTAAGCTTTTCCCCATTTCATTTGAAAGTAACAATGGTTCAGATGGTCTTGCCGAATTGGTATCAGGATTTGTTAGTGCAAACCTATTTACAACTGGCGATATAGTCTACAAATACAAAGATGAGTCTGATGGTAAGCGCACAAGAAACTATGTTCTTCAGCTTGACCTAAAGAGAACGCTAATGAATGTTGTAAATCTTATGGGAAATAGTTCTTCCTTTGAAGATGTTTATGATTCTGTATTGTGGATTATCGAGAGCTTATTTGGTGTTGATTCATCAAAGATCAACTCACAACTTCCAGATACAACAATCACACTTGATATTACCACAAAGGGTGGATCACGCACATTGCCTGGCAAAGGAAGCATTGATGGATGCAAGATCAATATTTCTGCAGCAGCAAGTGATTATAAAGAAAGTATTTTCCGTGGCGAAAGCTATGATATTCAATTGAACCTTACAAGTTTCAAAGCATCATCAAAGCTTATCGAAGACTTCCCAAAGGAAGATGGTGGCAAGTTTGATAGCTATGTTTCATACGATACAACTGGTTTATTGGTGAATGGCTCTCTTGTTTTCAATGGCAATGAAGACAAGATATATGATATGCAAATAGGTATCAAATATGATGGTGTCGAAACAACAGAAGGTGACGATGAATTCATGATTGTGGTAACCGAAAAGGGCGATCCAGATACCGTACATGTAGAGTTTTATGCATTTGACAACATGGCATATTTCAACTATATGACGGATGACGACATTTGGGTTGAACTTGAATTTGCGTTTGATATTGATGCTTTTATAGAACAAATCATTATCATAAGCGAAGACACCACAACGAGCATGGGCTTTATGAAAATACTTGCCTATGTTTTAGGCTCCTTCCAAGTTTGGGATGATGGCAGTTTGAGCTTAAATATTGATGGCGAACTTGTAAAGGGAGTTCTTAATACAGATGTTGAAAGTTTGGTTTCAGCAATGCAGTATGCATACTCATATGCTGGGGGCACAGGTGTTATCTGCGCAGATCAACTTACAGCTCAACTTGGCAAAGATGTAACGATGGCAGATGTTATTAGCACTATGATAATAGAAAGAGAAATTCTCATTATATTAGATAGGGGCGATGACACCATTGATACAACTGATGACTTGTTTGATAAAAGTAGATGTAAATAAAAAAATGCAAAATAAAAGGGGCTCATTTGAGCCCCTAATTTTTTAACAAAAACTAAAACAACATATCTTGCATATTGTAAAGACCGGCTGGCTGATTAATTAAATATTCAGCTGCTCTGATTGCGCCTTCAGCAAAGATACCTTTGTTTTCGCTTTCATGCTTGAGTGTAACAACTTCGTTGTTCATTATGAACAAAACCTCGTGTTTGCCAACGATAGTGCCACCACGAACAGCGTGCATACCGATTTCATTTTGTGTGCGCTTGCCACAGATACCTTCTCTACCATTTACAATTTCAAGATTGTCCATTTGGCTCTTGACTGCATCAGCAAGCATGATAGCAGTTCCTGATGGAGCATCAATCTTTTTGTTGTGGTGTTGCTCAATGATTTCAATGTCAGAAGCCATGCCAATGAGCTTTGCAGCCTCTTTAACAAGCTTTACAAGGGCATTTACACCAACGCTCATGTTACCACTGCGGAATACAGCAATTGACTTTGATGCTTCGTTTATAGAAGCGATTTCATCGTCATTATATCCAGTTGTGCAAAGAACACAAGGGATATTGTTTTGGGTGCAATATGACAAAATATCAGGTAGTGCTGCCTTTACAGAAAAGTCAATAACACAGTCTACATGTTCTTTGACATCTTTGATGTCGGTATAAACAGGGATATCAAAGTCGGCTTGATTTGCAAACTTATCAACACCGCAAACAGCTTTAGCAGTAGGGTGGTTTTTGAGTGTGTTATAAACTATTTTGCCCATAGTACCGGCAATGCCGTAAACTAATACATTCATAATTAGATATTATAACCAAACTTAATTAGCTCATCGCGGATATAGTCAACCTTTGTTGAGCGAGTGAGAGGCAAACGCATATAGTCGTCTTTGATTAGACCAACCAATTTAGCTGCACACTTAACAGGGATGGGGTTAACTTCGGAGAACAATGCGTCAACCAAAGGATTGAGCTTAAATTGCATTTCTCTGCACTTTTCGATATCGCCATTGAAATAGTTTTCACATAGATCATGCATATATTGAGGGCAGATATTTGATGCAACGCTTATAACACCAATGCCACCAAGAGCAAGAATGGGAAGAACAAGACCATCATCGCCTGAATAAATATCAAGCTTACCATTGCAAAGGCGAGCAACTTCCATAAATTGGTTAATATTACCACTTGCTTCTTTGATAGCAGTGATGCCTTTGTAGCCTGCAAGCTTAAGAGCTGTTTCAGGAGCGATGTTAACACCGGTTCTACTTGGAACATTGTACATAATGATAGGTAGGTTTACACTGTCAGCAATAGCCTTATAGTGAGCAACGATACCATTTTGAGTGCACTTATTGTAGTAGGGGGTAACGGTTAGGATAGCATCTGCGCCCAAGTCTTGGTTTTCTTGTGCATATTCAATTACGGTGTAGGTGTTATTTGAACCGGCACCAAGGATAACAGGAATACGCTTGTTTACGATTTCAATAACAGTTTTAGCAACCTTTGTACGCTCTTTGTGAGTCATAGTGGTAGGTTCGCCGGTTGTACCATTGATAACGAGAGCATCAATGTTACCATTAAGTTGATTTTCAACCAATTTTTCAAGGTTATCGTAATCAACTTTATCGTCAACAAAAGGTGTAATTAACGCAGTAGCTGCGCCCTTAAAAATAGACATAATTATCTCCTTATATTATAGAGCATCGTGAGCAATTAGGTACTCTGCGATTTGAACAGCATTTGTTGCAGCGCCCTTACGGATGTTATCAGCAACGCACCAAATGTTGCAACCACTTTCAACGGTGTCATCAAGACGGATACGGCCAACATATACTTCGTCATGATCTTCTGCATAGATGGGCATTGGATACTTGAGGTTTGCATTGTCGTCAACAACAACGAGGCCCTTCATGTTGGATAGAGCTTCCTTAATGCCTTCAAGAGTGCATGGCTTGTGGAATTCGATATTGATAGATTCGCTGTGGCCATGGAATACTGGAACTCTAACGGTAGTTGCAGTAACTTTAATTGAGTAATCGTTAAGGATTTTCTTGGTTTCCTTGATCATCTTTTCTTCTTCCTTGGTATAGCCGTTGTCAAGGAATACATCGATTTGTGGGATAACATTACCGGTGATAGGATAGGGGAACTTGTTGGTGGTTCCGTTCTTGAGATCGCTATATCCAGCAACACCAGCGCCACTAACAGCTTGATAAGTAGAGTAGATAACTCTCTTTAGGCCGTACTTATCATGCAAAGGCTTTAGAGCAACCATAGCTTGGATTGTTGAGCAGTTAGGGTTAGCAATGATACCCTTATTCTTTAGAGCTGCATCGCCATTAACTTCTGGAACGACGAGTGGAACATCGTCATGCATGCGCCATTGACTGCTATTGTCGATTACTGTTGCACCGATAGCAGCAAATTGAGGAGCATATTCTTTTGAGATAGATCCACCTGCGGAGAATAGAGCAACATTGATACCCTTGCCTTTAATGTTTTCGGGGGTGAGTTCGATAACGGTATGTTTTTCACCCATAAAATCTATTTCTTTACCTGCTGATTTTGCGCTTGCAAAGAGGTAGTATTTCGAGACGGGAAGTTTTCTTTCTTCTAATACTTGTAAAAATTTGCTGCCAACCATACCGGTTGCACCAACTACTGCCATAATGTAAGTCTTCATTTATATGACCTCCATGTCTAAAATAATTTATTCAATTATATAAACTTTGTTTAATATTGTCAAATATATAAATAAATATATTTGCATTAAATTGAGATTTGTTTTATAATAGTATGCGACTAATTATATAGTGAGGAATATATGGCTAACACTAAAAACGGCGAAAAGAAGGTCAGCGCTTTGAAACTTGCTCTTTTGAGATCTTTTGCACTTGCTCCCGAAGCACGCAATGAAGAAAAGAAAGGCGAGTATCCTGGTGGTCGTTTCAAGAGATTCAAGGATATGTTCAAGGCCAATTCACAAGATTTGATGATGGCAAATGTACTAACCATTCTTTTTGCTCTTCCTATCATTGCTGTTGTGATGTTTATCACCATTCTTGGTGCAGAAAAGTTTGGATACATGTTGGAATCAATCACCGAAACACCTTATCTTATGAGTGGTTTGGGCTTCGGTCTTTCAGCAGGTGCATCAATTGCATCAGCTAAAGTAATGATGCTCATGAGCTATCGTATTATGGTTCTTGCAATTGCAGTTCTTTTGCCAGTATTAGGATTTGGATTTGCTGGTGCAATGTACATTTCTCAAAAGATTGTTTGGGGCGAAAAGTTCCTTACCAAAAAGGACAAGCGTACTGGTGCTGATGTTAATCGTACCATAACCGAGTTTTTCAATGGCGTAAAGATTTATTGGAAGGAAATGGTGCTAACATTTGCATTATATGCAGTATTCTTTGCTGGTGGTGCAGAGCTTATTTTAGAGTTTGTTGGCGCACTATGGGGAGGATATGCAAATGTAGGGCACTATTTTGCAGTAGTAATAGGGGCTATTATATTGCTTCTATCAACCATGATATTTGTTAACCTTGTACCACAAGTAGTAAGCTATCACAAGACCATGAAGTATGCAGAAAAGCTCAAAAATGCGTTCCTATATACCATTACATTCTTTGTTCCTGGTTTGTTCATGACAGCATTTACATTTGCTCCCATCGCATTGATGTTTATTGGTGGTTTCTTTACATTCATCGTAATCATCATTTGCATGAGTGTTGGTCTATGCTATATGGCATTACTAATGGCAAACTATGGCGATTACAATAGCGAAAATGTATTGCAAGTTCTTTATGCTCAATCTCAAGTAGTTGAAACTCGCAAGAGCAAGAAGGATAAGAAAACTCAACAAGGACCTGTTAATTACAAGAAAAAGAAGAAATAATTATGGATAAAATTATCAAAGCAGTGCTATTTGGTGGCAAAGCAAGAGTTGCTCTAATGGAAACCACCGAGACTGTAAATAAAGCAATCAAAACACATGATTTGACCCCACTTGCAGCGGCAGCATTAGGTAGGTCGCTTACTATTGGTGCCTATATTGAATCTAACCTAAAGAGTGAAACTCACAAGTTTAATCTTATCATCAATGGTGGTGGACCAATTGGCAAGATTTATGTTACATCAGATAGAGTGGGTACCGTAAAAGGGCTTGTTGAAAACCCACAAGTGGATCTTCCACTTCGCAAGGATGGTAAGCTTGATGTTGGTGGTGCAGTAGGTACAAATGGCGATATCGTTGTTATCAAGGACCTTGGCTTAAAAGAGCCTTATATTGGCAGATCACAGCTTGTTAGTGGCGAAATCGCAGAAGACTACAACAACTATCTATTCAAGAGTGAGGGCATTCTAAATGCTGTCGCACTTGGCGTTCTTAACGATAAGGATGGTTGCAAAGCTGCTGGTGGTATCATCATAGAAGCTATGCCTGATGCTGACGACAATATGGTGTGCATTCTTGAAGACATTATGTCTAACTTTACCAATATTTCAGCACTTATTGCCGAAAAGGGTATTGAAGAAATCGGCAACTACTATTTTGGACATTTGGATGCAGAGTTCTTCCCAGCACAAACTGTAAGATTCAAGTGTGATTGTTGGCACAAGATTCGTAAGATTGTTAGAGGCCTCGGTAGAGCTGAAATTGAAGATATTATGAAGGAACAAGGCATGCTTGAGATTAAGTGTGACTATTGTCGCAAAAACTATGTTTATACCGAAAAGGATTTAGATTTTCTCTTCGAGGAAGAATAGTGGGCGTAAAAAAATTTACTGATAATTCCGATTTATGTTATAGTCTTGCTCTCAAAAAGATAGAGGAGCAAGACTATCTTTTTGCCATAAAACTCTTACGAGAAGCCATAGAGATAGATCACAAGGCTCCTCATTATATAGAGCTTGCCGAGCTGTACTACAAACTTGGGCAGTATGACGAAAGCACGGCAACATATATCGCTTTATCGCGCAAAGTTTTCACAATGGAAGTGGCCTTTGGTATTTTGCATAGCCATCAAAAGGCACTTGGCAATCCATTCAATCCAGATGAGCTTTCTATTCCATCAACAACTTATTTTCATATATCAATGAAATCCGTCAACAATCCTTTGCTTAACAAAATAATTAAGGATTATCAAAGTATCGCATTGACTATTGATGAACCCAAACTTATCAATGTAAAGGAAAACAAGATTAAAAGGAATCTTGAATCAGTCAAAGATTTGGCATTGAAAGGGGACTATTCGCAAGCAATATTATTGCTTGATAGCATTGATGACAAAAGGTATTTAGACAAGGTTTATGAGCTTAAAACACTTATTTATTTAGGCGCAGAAGATTATGAGGAAGTGCTCAAAGTAGGCAGAGAGTATCTTACTCAATATAAACCCAATATCTCTGTTATGAGAGCTGTTTTATACTCTTTATTTGGCTTGGAAAACAACACTATTTCACCAGAGTTTAGAAACACCTTCAACGATTATGTTGACATTCTAATGTCAAACGACAATGTCGACGCATTGATGGGATTATATGAACTTGCACAAATGGTGGGGTATATCAGTGGTGCAGGGGTGCTTATTAAAAAACTTGAGAAAAAGTATCCTTATCACATTGTTGTACTATTGTCATCAATAGCTCATTATGCCCTTTCTAACAACCTTAAAATGGCTGATAAATTGCTTGCAAGGGCAAACCTTATTCATCCCACAAATCCACTTGTAAGCTACTATAATTGCTTGAGAAAAGAAAGTAAGACTAACGAGCTACCCAGCGATGCATGGTTAAGTGTTTTGAATGATGAAATTTGTGGTCAGTATGTCAATGTTTTTGTACTAACATATCTAAAAAATTTGATGTCCGATAGCAGTCTAATGGATGAAGATGTGCTAAAAACAGCTATCGTATATTTTGATAGAAACAGACTCAAAGATTTGTTGTTAGTTAAGGAAATCAAAGAGCTTGCTTGCTATAAAGAAGTTCTAATTTGGGGAATTGAAAATCCATATTTAGGTATCGAAAATAAAGTATTATTGATAGAATTATATATTGCATCGTACCCTGATACATCTAAAATTTTTGCTATTCCAACCGAGCTTGGAGTGCATTGCTCAAGGCTAAAAGGCTTCAAGGATGATAGTGCTGAACTAAATGTAGCAAAAGTGTACAATGGAACATTTGCAAACTTGATATTTACAGTCCATGATGTAGATAGGTCTTTATTGCATAAGGTTATCAAAGAAATGTTTCCACTTGATAAAGAATATGACATTGAGCTTATCAAAGCAACAGCGCATTTACTATATCATAAGATAAAAAATTACGAGCTCCAATTAGAGCTCGTAGCGGGTACTTATCAAGTTGATGTAGAAGAGCTTAAAAACTGTTTTGAAAGCTTTTCAGCAAGGATTTAATTATTCAGCAACAACATCTACATTTTCAGTTTGAGCTTCGGTTTCTACCGGAGCTTCTATTTTTGCGCATTCTGCAACTTCGGGCATATAAGGCTTAACTTTATTGATTAGAATAAAGCGACCAAGAGCAGCAACACCATAGCCTACATAGAAGCCGAATAGGGTATCACTTAAATAGTGAGCTGTGTTTACAATTCTTGATATACCAACAAGACCGGTGTATACCATAGGAACGGTCCAGAATACCCATTTATGTTTTTTAACTTCTGGGAATAGGTCTGGTACGATAATCAAACCAAAACTTGCAGCAGCAGCAACGGTGTGTCCTGATGGGAATGATTGGAAGGGGCTTGAAATATGATCCTTATCAAATAGTGCCATATATTCTTCTGTGCGAATTTCAGGCTTTGCAAATGAATTGATTATGTACCAAGGTGTATAGCCATCATAGTCATAATTAGGATATAGGGTATGTAGTCCTTCGCCATATTGTGGGTTGCCAGGGGTCATTGTACGATAGCGTTGACGAGCCCATAGGAACTTCATTACTTGTACGATAGCATTGCCGAGAGCCGCAACACCTGCAAGGAATACTGCAAACCAGAATACCTTTGATCTCTTTTCTGCTGGAACAGCTGCAAAAGCAAGGATGGTAAGCACGCTCATGATAACAGCAAAGAAGATGATATAAATGATGGAGTACATTACTTCTTCGGATACAAAGTTATCCCAGAACCACATGAAGATTGCAGCAAGATAACCAACAAAAGTTATTGTAGCGCCACAAACTTTATTGATAACAAACTTTTGCTTACTGCTTTTGCCAAAGTCTTGGTAGAACAAAATACCACCCAAAATAGGAGCTGCAAGATATGTTGGAAGCTCGCCAAGGTTTGCAAAAAATTGACCAAACAAGGAGTTTGTATTATCAAGTGCCTTGTTTATTTGAAGATCAAAGAAAGCAGCTACGATTGCGATTGCAACAAATATACCCAAAGATATACCTATTTCAATCCAAGCTTTTTTGGTTATTTTCTTAAACATAAGTTACCTCCTAATAGGCGATTTTTTCGGTTAGATATGCTTCAAGATCGTTAATATTCATTCTAATTTGAGTCATGCTATCGCGTTCACGAACAGTAACGGTATTGTCCTCAAGAGTGTCAAAGTCAACGGTTACGCAGAAAGGTGTACCGATTTCATCTTGTCTTCTATAGCGCTTACCAATGCTTGCACTTGCATCATATGCAGTTGGGAACTTCTTGATAAGAGCGCGATATAGTTCGTCTGCTTTTTCGTTGAGTTGTTTTTGGAGAGGTAGAACAGCAACTTTGTAAGGAGCAAGAGTGGGGTGTAGGTGTAGTACAACTCTGCTATCACCACCTTCAAGTTCTTCCTCTTCGTATGCGTTGCATAGAACGGTTAGTACCATACGCTCAACACCAAGTGAAGGCTCTATAACATATGGAATATATTTCTTGTTGGTTACAGGGTCAATATAACTTAAATCCTTACCAGAAGTCTTGATGTGTTGGTTGAGGTCATAGTCTGTTCTATCTGCGATGCCCCATAGTTCACCCCAGCCGAAGGGGAACTTGAACTCGAAGTCAGTTGTTGCATTTGAGTAGAAGCAAAGTTCTTCCTTATCATGGTCGCGTAGGCGTAGGTTTTCTTCTTTGATACCAAGACCAAGGAGCCAGTCTTTGCAGAATTGACGCCAGTAGTTGAACCATTCGATATCTGTTCCGGGCTCACAGAAGAATTCAAGCTCCATTTGTTCAAATTCTCTTACACGGAAGATGAAGTTACCAGGAGTGATTTCATTTCTAAATGACTTACCAATTTGTGCAATACCAAAAGGAACCTTGTTTCTTGTGGTGCGTTGTACATTTTTGAAGTTTACAAAAATACCTTGAGCAGTCTCTGGGCGGAGATAAACGGTATTGATGCTATCTTCAGTAACACCTTGGAAAGTTTTGAACATAAGGTTAAACTTTCTAATACCGGTGAAGTCTGCGTTACCACAAACAGGGCACTTAATCTTGTGTTCAGTAATAAATTGCTCAAATTGTTCGTTTGTCCAACCAGCGATTTTAACATCAAGATTATTTTTTGCGATGTATTCTTCAACAAGGTTGTCAGCACGATGACGGGAGTGACATGATTTGCAATCCATTAGGGGATCACTAAATCCACCGATATGACCACTTGCTTCCCAAACTTTTGGGTTCATAAGGATAGCGCAATCAACACCAACATTCAAAGGATTTTCAGTAACAAATTTTTGCCACCAAGCCTTTTTGATGTTGCTCTTGAGCTCTGAGCCAAGGGGACCATAGTCCCAAGTGTTTGCAAGTCCGCCGTAGATTTCACTACCGCTAAAAATAAAGCCTCTGTTTTTGCAGAGTGCTACAAGCTTGTCCATTGTTAGTTTAGCCATAATTACCTCGTAATATTTGTTACCACAATAATAAACATAAACGCGCGTTTTGTCAATATAATTAAATATATTATATAGGTAAATTTTATGTTAAATAGGCATTTCAAAACAAATTTGGCAGTAAATATTATCATCGCATCAGTTTTGATAGTGGTTGCAATGGTTAGCTTAAATGTTTCATACATAACTCCAGCTTCAGGCAACACTGCAATTTATCATGGCAACACCAATAGATTAGAGGTAGCATTGATATTCAATGTGTATTGGGGGACCGAATACATTGAGCCCATTTTACAAGTGCTGGAAACTCACTCTGCAAAGGCTACATTTTTTGTAGGTGGAAGCTGGGTTGCAAAGAACGGAGACACCCTTAAAAAAATTGTCTCCAAAGGGCACGAAATAGGATGCCACGGCTATTCTCACAAGGACGCAAAAGACCTAACTTACGCTCAAAACACAGATGAAATTATGCTTACTAATAAGCTTGTTAAGGAGCTAACTGGTATAAATATTAAGCTGTTTGCGCCTCCCTCTGGATCGCTTGGAAGCGAAATGTTCAGGGCCTGCCAAGACCTAAATTTAGATGTCATAATGTGGACTCGTGATACAATTGACTGGCGCGATAAAGATAGCGATTTGGTACTCAAAAGGGCAACAAAGGATATCCAAAATGGCGATTTTATATTGATGCATCCAACCGAGCACACCCTCAAAGCATTGCCTTTGATTATTGGAACCTTGGAAGGCAAGGGCTTGAGCTTAAAAACTGTATCTCAATGCTTGGCACCCCAACAAGTTTAAGCAAAGCTAAAAGGCAAAACAAATCAAAAATCGGCTACAAAAATCGCCGATTTTTTCTTATATTAAATTTTAAAAACTATTGAAAATATTATTGTAATAGTTTATACTATTATCGTATGGTCTAAACCACTTATTGACATTTTGAAGGATCGACTAATTGTAATGGATAGAATTTATAAATTTTCAAATGGATTAAGACTTGCACTTTGCCCCATGGCACACACAAGAAGTGTTGCTATTGGTGTTTTTGTCGGAGCTGGCGCTGCTAATGAAGATAAAGCCCGTTCTGGTATCTCACATTTCACAGAGCATATGTTGTTCAAAGGAACTGGCAAGAGAACTGCTTTTGATATTGCAAACGAGATGGAGTCTGTTGGCGCTCAAATTAATGCTTTCACGGCTCGCCATATGACTTGCTATTATACTATTTCCACAGATGAACATACAGAGCATTGTATGGAAATGCTCTCTGATATTTTCTTTAACTCTACACTTCTTGAGGAAGAAATCAACAAGGAGCGCAATGTAATTTTGGAAGAAATCAGTCGTGACGAGGATGACCCCGAAGATGTTTGCACCGAGGGCTTGGCAAGCGTGTTTTATGGTGATACCCCAATGGGGCGCCCCATTTTAGGCTCAAGAGAAAATGTAAAAGGTTTCAAGTCCCAAGATATCAAATCTTACATGGCTGACTACTATGTCCCTTCAAACACAGTTATATCCATAGCTGGTAGCTTCAAATGCGAAGATGTAATTTCGCTTGCAAGTAAGTATTTTGAAAAGAACTTTGTTAGCATAAAAGAAGTGCTTGAGCCAGTTGCTACTCCAACCTATTCAGCATATTTCCACAAGGCAAAGTCCACAGAGCAAGCTAACATAGCTTTTGCATTTCCATCCTATACATTTAGCCATCAAAAACGCGAAGTTGTTTCTTTGATAAGCAATGTATTTGGTGGTGGTATGTCCTCAAGGCTATTCCAAAATGTAAGAGAGCGCCACGGTTTAGCCTATGATATATATTCCATTGTAAGCGCTGATAAATATAATGGTGCATTCTCAATTTATGTAGGAACCAACCCAAAAACTGCCGAAAAAGCCAGCCTTGCAATCAAAGAAGAGATAGATAAACTCAAGGCTAATGGTATCAATGCACAAGAATTCAACAAAGGTATTCAACAGCTCAAAACCAATCTCGTGCTTGGTTCAGAAAGTTCACTTTCGCTTATGCGCGCAAATGGTAGAAATATGATAATGACAGGGGAAATGTTTGATGTAGATAAGCGCTTAAGCATTATCAATTCAATTACCCTTGATGATGTAGACGAAGCAATCAATGCTATTTTTAATTATGATAAGGTATCTGCTTCCTATGTCGGCCCCGAAAATGATGCTGATGTATATGCAATAATCAAAGGAGGAAAACATGACTAAAAGAATGACCTCAAAGACTACTATCGCTAAAAAGAAAACTGCTTATATTATTTTAGGAGTAGTTGCTCTTTTGGTATTGTTTTTATGTATTAATGTTTTGAGACGAGTTGTATATGGTGTTTTTGGATATGCTATATATGCTTATCTTCCAGCATTAGTAGTTGCTTCAATTTTACTTTTGATTGGTAAAAAACCAAATGTTTCCGTTAAGAGAGCAATTCTTTATATTGCACTTTTTGTAATGGCTATTGTTACATTGCATATAGGATTATCTAAAAGTATTGTTGAGGGAACTTCCTATATACCTAATACATATGCATCCAATACTGTTGGTGGAGTTTTGATTGGATTGATAGCCAGTTTATTTAGACTCATTTGTGTAGGTAATTATGGAATTATGCTTGCTGTAACATTTGTTATTACAGCAATACTTGGACTTGTTGCACTTTATCCATTAATTCTTGAAATGGGAAAAGGAAAGACCAAAGAAAAGAAAGTAGATAATGTAGCGCCAAGAGCTCCACAAATAAATAATATTCATAAGAATGAGCAAGGCGTTTTCGAAGAAGACACTTCATATATGAATGAGTATGAGGTAGAAAATAATTATGATAATATTGTTAATGTAAGCGGTGCTAAACGAGATTTATTTGCATCTCTTTCAACAGAAGATGATAGATATCGTTCAAGAGCTGACAAGAGCGCTAATATTTTGTTTGGGGATAATAGCAATTATAATAAGCCTATTCAAGAAAATAATATTGAGAGCAGAAAATATTCAACTCTTAATACATTAGGTTCAGAAAGGGGACTTAATAACTTTATT
This sequence comes from Clostridia bacterium, assembly GCA_017533505.1. Taxonomy (GTDB): domain Bacteria; phylum Bacillota; class Clostridia; order Christensenellales; family DTU072; genus Stercoripulliclostridium_A. Next base: position 17,418 of record JAFXIB010000018.1, read on the forward strand.
TCCAACCAAGAGCGCATGCGTGCAGTTGAAGAAAATCTAAAACCACTATCTCCTCAAGAGGAATATGATGTGAGATTTGGTGCGCAAAAGAATGATAGTTATTCGAATATACATTCTTTTGATCCAATGCGGCAATATGGTAATGAGAATTTATATGCTCCTAAAAATACTTATAACCCCAATGTATACCAAGAGAATAACTATAGCAACAATAATCAATATGATAATCTCAGCAATTTAAGTGGTGATATGTATCTTCGTCCACAAACAAACAATTTTGAAGTGGCGGCGGATAATGTTGATACTACAATAGATCAACCTAAACAAAACATTTTTACAGATAGGGCAAAGGTATTGGATTTTATCAATACTCCACTTAGTGGCGAAGAGTTGGTAAACATGGATTTCTCTCGTCCTATTCGTCGTGAAGAAGTTGATAATTCTTATATGTATGATGACAACTATGATTATACTCAAAATAAGAATGAACTTAATGATAGCCCAACTATCGATGCCTTCTCATATGAGCCTGTCAAAGAAGAAGTAGTATTTAATGAACTAGAGATTCAACCAATCGTTGAAGCTCCTATCAAGCCTGTCGAAAGACCTGCATATAATCCAGAACCTAAAGTTGTTGAACCCGTTAAGCCTGTAATTGCTTCCCAACCCAAAGTTACTGTACAAGAAAAATTTAATATCCCACAAAAGCAACCTAAACCAGTTTATACATCTAATGTTATGGCAAAGGAAAAGGCACCTGTTTTCCCAGAAGAAAAGAAAGAGGAAAAGAAACCTTATGTTCCAAAGCCTTATAAAGTTCCAAGTTATGATATTCTAAAAACTTACGAAGAAAGCACATCTGATTTCCCAGAAGACTATCAAATCGTAAAAGAAAAGATTGACCAAACTTTAAGTGAATTTGATGTTCCTGCTGAAGTGTTTGATGCAAAGAAAGGACCAACATTTACAATGTATTATTTAAGAGTTGGCCAAGGTTATAAACTTTCAAGAATACCATCTATCAAAGATAACTTAAAGATGAGGTTGTGCGTAAAGAATTTGCGCATACATGCACCAATCGAAGGTCAAGATGCTTGTGGTATTGAAATACCAAATA
>JAFXIB010000019.1 GCA_017533505.1 Clostridia bacterium
AGCTTGCAGAAGGAATAATTAGGGGAGATAAATCACAGGTGCTACTAGGCGTAACAGGAAGTGGTAAGACATTTACCATGGCTAATGTTATCGCAAAGGTAGGTAAGCCTGCTCTCGTTATGGCGCACAACAAAACACTTGCCGCCCAGCTTTGCAATGAATTCAAGGAGCTTTTCCCACACAATCGCGTGGAGTATTTTGTTTCATATTACGATTACTATCAGCCCGAAGCATACATTCCCCGTAGCGATACTTATATCGAAAAGGAAATCCAAACCAATGACGAAATCGACAAACTTCGTCTTTCTGCAACAGCATCGCTTGGCGAACGCAGTGATGTGATTGTGGTAGCTTCGGTATCTTGTATCTATGGTTTGGGAGCCCCAGAAACCTTTTTTAGAAATATGGTTTCGTTGCGCGAAGGACAGGTTATTGAGCGCGATGAGGTCATCGACCAGCTTGTTGCCATACAGTATAAGCGCGCTGACATCGACTTCCAACGCTCTACTTTTAGGGCAAAGGGTGATGTGCTTGAAATCTTCCCATCAAATGTAAGCGAAGTGGCACTCCGTGTTGAGTTCTTTGGTGATGAGATAGAGCGCATGGTGGAATTCAATCCCACAACAGGCAAGACGATATCCCAAGTGAACTATGCAGCAGTATTCCCAGCAACCCACTATGTGCTTGGTCAAGGTGAGGATATTGAAGGCATACTTACCACAATCAACAACGATATGGAAGAGCGCGCCATGGAGTTTACCGAAAGGGGTAAGCTCATTGAGGCACAGCGCATACGCGAAAGGGTAAACTATGACCTCGAAATGATAAAGGAAATGGGATATTGCTCTGGTATCGAAAACTACTCCCGTTATTTTGACGGCAGACATGCTGGCGAACCACCATTTACATTGATTGATTACTTCAACGAGGACTTTGTGTTGTTTGTTGACGAAAGCCACATTACCTTGCCACAGGTCAGGGGAATGTATAACGGCGATAAGATGCGTAAGACCAACCTTGTTGACTATGGATTTAGATTGCCAGCTGCATTTGACAACAGACCACTCAACTTTGACGAGTTCCTATCACGCATAAAGCAAATGGTTTGTGTGTCTGCAACGCCACAAGACTACGAGCTACAAATATCCACTCAAGTTGCAGAACAACTTTTGCGCCCAACTGGACTTGTAGACCCACCCATATCTGTGCGCCCAACTGACGGACAAATTGACGACCTTATTGGAGAGCTCAACCAAGCCATTGCCGAAAAGGGTAGAGCACTCATTACAACTCTCACAAAGAAGATGGCAGAGAGCTTGACAAACTATCTTTTGGAGCATGGCTTCAAGGTAGAATATATGCACTCCGACATCGATACTTTGGAGCGTATTGATATCATCAACAGACTGCGCAGTGGCGAGATAGACATCGTTGTCGGCATCAACCTTTTGCGTGAAGGATTGGATATCCCAGAGGTATTATTGGTGGCAATTCTTGATGCTGACAAGGAAGGATTTTTGCGTTCGCGCACATCTCTTATCCAAACTGTTGGTAGAGCTGCGCGTAACAAGGATGCTCGCGTAATTATGTATGCCGACACCATAACAGGTAGTATGCGCGATTGTATTGATGAAACCGATAGGCGTCGTAAAAAGCAGATTGAGTATAACGAATTGCACGGTATAGTACCCCAAACTATCGTAAAACCAATCGGCAACGCAATCCAAGTTACCAAAAAAGAAGTTGGTGGATACGAGCGCAAAATGTCCAAAAAAGATATCACAATGGAAATTGAGCGCTTGAAGGGACTTATGAAACAAGCCACTGCAACATACGATTTTGAAACAGCAATTGTGCTTCGCGATAGAATAGCAGAACTAAAACGAGAAAGAGGTTAATATGCGTAACAATGACATCATAATTAAAGGAGCAAAGGAAAATAACCTTAAAAACATAAGTGTTACTATCCCTCGCGACAAGCTTGTAGTGTTCACAGGTTTGTCCGGTAGTGGCAAGAGCTCCCTTGCCTTTGACACCATCTTTGCAGAGGGTCAACGCAGGTATATGGAAAGCCTATCAAGTTACGCAAGAATGTTCCTTGGTCAAATGGAAAAACCCAATGTCGAAAGCATTGAGGGACTTTCTCCTGCAATTTCTATCGACCAAAAAACCACATCAAAAAATCCTCGTTCAACCGTTGGTACTGTAACTGAAATTCACGATTATCTTCGTCTTTTGTATGCTCGCACAGGTGTGCCTCATTGTCCAAAGTGTGGCAAGGAAATCAAAAATGTTTCCATCGACCAAATCAATGCTAAAATCATGGAAGCATCAAAGGGCGCCAAGGTCATCGTCATGGCTCCTGTTGTAAGGGGCAGAAAGGGAGAGTATCAAAAGCAACTCGAAGGCTATCGCAAGCAAGGATTTTTGAGAGTTAAGATTGACGGCGAAGTGCGTCTTTTGGAAGAGGATATTAAACTCGACAAGCAAATCAAACACAACATCTCTATTGTTGTTGATAGACTAATCGTAAAAGACGATATGAGCAGGCGACTAACCGACTCCGTTGAGCAAGCACTCAAGCTTGCTGAAGGTATGGTGCTTGTTGATATTGATGGAGTGGAAACTTTGTACTCCACCAACTACGCTTGTCCCGATTGCGATATCACTATGCCAGAGCTTACTCCAAGAATGTTCTCATTCAACTCGCCTTTTGGCGCATGCCCAGAGTGTTTTGGTCTTGGTATGAAGCACGAAGTGGAGCCATCACTTGTTGTCAGAGATGAAAACCTTACTTTGCGCGAAGGGGCAATTAGAGTGGGTGGCTGGAACATAATGGATATGGGCAAGATGATGACTCGTCAAATTGAAGCTGTATCCAAAAAGTATGGCTTTAGCATGGATATGCCATTCAAGGATTTATCCCCAGAAGCCAAAAATATTATCTTCTATGGCACAGGCGACGACACCATAGAAATGGATTGGCAAACACGCAAGTTTACCACCACATATAACGCACCCTTTGAAGGTGTCATAAATAACCTAAACAGAAGATATCGCGAAACCCAATCCGAGGGTGTAAAACGCGACCTCGAAAGATACATGGCTTTTACTCCCTGCAAGCTTTGTGGGGGAAAGAGATTAAGACAAGATGTGCTTGGCGTAACAGTAGGCGGTCTTAACATCGCAGAGTTGAGCGACTTAAGCGTTTTGAAACTTGTAACATTTTTTGATGAGCTTAAGCTTGGCGAAAGAGAAAGTATAATCGCTATGCCTATCCTAAAGGAGATTAAGGCAAGACTGAACTTTTTGAAGAATGTTGGTCTTGGTTACCTTACACTTTCTCGTGGGGCAGCAACATTGAGTGGTGGCGAATCACAACGCATTAGGCTTGCAACTCAAATTGGTAGTGGACTTATGGGAGTGCTTTATATCCTTGATGAGCCAAGTATTGGACTCCATCAAAGCGACAATAGAAAGCTACTGAACGCTCTACAAAACTTGAGAAACCTTGGCAATACTCTTATCGTTGTTGAGCATGACGAAGATACCATAAGATGCGCGGACCACATTGTGGACATTGGACCACGCGCAGGCGAAAAAGGTGGCGAATTGGTAGCTGAAGGTACCATTTCGGACATAATCAACTGCCCAGAGTCTATCACTGGCGACTACCTTGCTGGTAGAAGGGAGATAAAAATTCCTTCCACTCGCAGACAAGGTACAGGTGGATATTTGGAGGTTAGGGGAGCAAGACAAAACAATCTTAAAAACATTACGGTTCGCTTCCCAGCTGGCAAAATTACTGCTGTAACTGGAGTGTCTGGCTCTGGTAAGAGTAGCCTTGTAAATGGCATATTGTATCCTCGCCTTGCAAACGAACTCAATGGCGCAGAGCAATATGAAAGCAAAAACTATGATGAGATTGTCGGTATTGAAAACTTTGACAAGGTCATCCAAATTGACCAATCCCCAATCGGTCGTACACCTCGCTCCAACCCAGCAACCTATACCGATGTGTTCACTCCAATAAGAAACTTGTTTGCTCAAACTCCAGATGCAAAGGCAAGGGGATATACTGCCTCAAGATTTTCATTCAATGTTTCAGGTGGTAGATGTGAAAGCTGTAAGGGCGATGGTATCCTAAAAATTGAGATGCACTTCTTACCCGATGTATATGTGCCATGTGAGGTTTGCCATGGCAAGCGCTATACCCAAGAAACTTTGGAAGTTAAGTATAAGGGCAAGTCTATCTTTGATGTCCTTGATATGACGGTTGACACAGCTGTTGAATTTTTCCGTAACATACCCACCATTTATCCCAAGCTCAAATGCTTGCAAGATGTTGGGCTTGGTTACATCAAACTGGGACAACCATCTACAACTTTGAGTGGGGGTGAAGCCCAAAGAGTAAAGCTTGCAACCGAGCTCTCCAAGCGCAATACAGGTAAGACCCTTTATATCCTTGATGAGCCCACAACAGGTCTACACATGTATGATGTAGAAAAGCTCATTGGTATTCTTGATAGGCTGGCAGACAACGGAAATACCATAATTGTAATTGAACACAATCTTGATATCATAAAGGTTGCCGACCACATCATCGACCTTGGTCCCGAAGGTGGCGACGAAGGTGGACAAATTGTTGCTGTTGGCACACCAGAAGAAGTGGCGAAAGTTGATGAGAGTAAGACGGGTGAGTTTTTGAAAAACCTCCTTAAAAACGCGACATTTTAGCGAAATACTTTGAAAAATAAGAAAACCCGTCGGGGCGCAGTACGCCAAGTACAGCAACCCTTCGGGTTTTTTCTTTTCCTTCGTCTTTCATCTAAACTGTCGCGTTTTTGGGAGCAAATTGAAATTTGCGTTATGAGTTATTAGTTATATAGCTATCGCTGTTATATTTTGCTACGCAAAGCTATGGTATATAAAATGCTATCGTGTTTTGTTCGCGTTACCTTATTTTAGCGACCTACTTCACAAAATGCAAAAATCCACTTGGTCATTTACGGTGAGTCAAAGTCCCGTCGTGGATTTTCTTTTTTGCTAGTATCTCATCTTTATAATCGCGTTTTATGAGTTTTGGATATTTGTGTGTAATAAATGTAACTACTATATTTTTTGTGGTTAACATAGCATCAATTTTAAGTATTAAAACTCTACTAAAAGACAAACTAACTTTATGTTGGTTGTCTTTATTCGTACAATAATTATTTATGTTTGCTTGGTGATTGGTATGCGACTCATGGGAAAAAGAACCATAGGGGAATTGCAACCCTTTGAGTTTACCATTACACTTGCTATCGCAGACCTTGCTTGTATGCCAATGCAGGATATCTCGGTACCACTAATTTATGGTTTGGTTCCCTTATTTGTAATGTTTTTGTTGCATTACCTAATTACAATTATTGCCGGAAAGTCCATAAAATTCCGTAGATTTCTAAACGGAAAACCAGTCATTGTCATCAATGAGCAAGGAATAGATTATAAAGCAATCAATAGCTTGAATGTTAACATAAACGATATTTTGGAGTCATTGAGGTCACAACAATTTTTCTCCCCAGAGCAAGTGAGATATGCTGTATACGAAACCAATGGCAATCTTTCTGTATTGGAAAATGAAAATGGATATACCCCATCGTCAATACCAGTTACAATCATTGTGGAAGGCAAACTGATGGAAACAAATTTTAGGTATGCTTCCGTTTCTAAAGACGATGTAATTGAGTATCTTGACAGCAAACATCTAAAGCAAAAGGATGTGCTACTGATGACAATCGAAAACACTCACTACTATATCCAGCCCAAGGGTAAACCATTTTTTAGTGAGGAGGTAAAGAATGACTAAAGGTAGACTTACCATTGCTCTTGTAATATTGGTGTTCATTTTGGGACTGGGAATAGGGGAGCAACTTTTTATCCATAGCACCTTTGATGAGTTTTCCAGTAGGCTCAATGGTTTTATCGTAGAAGAAGATGAAACATACGACTACGATGCCATTGTGGAAACGCAAAAATGGTGGGAGAAAAAGGTGTGCTACCTTGAGCTATTTTTACCACATGTACAAATGAATGAAATCACTATAACTTATGGAGAGCTGGTGGGTGCTGTGGGAGCAGAGGATCATGACAGCGCACAAGCACTACTCAACAGACTTCAGCAGACCAGCATAGCTTTTGAAGAAATGTATGGTTTTAGGATTGGTAATATCATCTAAAAATATGTAAAGGGGCTCAAATGAGCCCCACATTTTTTATTGTAGTTTTACAACAGCAAGCCCAGCGTTTGTAACGGAAATTTCGCCCTCGGTTGTGTTTACAATGGAGAGTGTGGTGGTGTCACCTACTGTTAAAATGATGGTTTTTGAAAGTGTTTCTAACTCGCCATTGCCAGCGCTAACCAAGATTTCTTCCGTTTGTATCACACTACCATTTACTGCAAGAGCAACGCGAAGAATGTTGGAAGTATCGCTACTTGTGTTGACAGTATAGGATACCAAATAGGTGCCAGCGGGAACACTAACTGCGTTATCACTAACACTCATAACGGTGGGAGTTGTGCTTTGAGATAGGGTGAGTGGCACATTTTCGCCATTTGAAACTGCGCTTACACCACCATAGGCATAGATACCATCGTTGTAGCCTCTTTCGCCTTGAGGACCAGCTGGGCCTGTTGCGCCAGTAGCACCAGTAGCGCCAGTAGCACCGACCGGACCTTGTGGACCAACTTCACCTTGTGGACCTTGGGGCCCAGTCGCACCTGTTGCGCCAGTTGCGCCAGTAGCACCGACTGGACCTTGTGGACCTGTCTCCCCTTGTGGTCCTTGTGGACCGATTGGACCTTGAGGACCGATAGGGCCTTGTGGACCTACTGCACCCGTTGCACCAGCTGGACCTACTGGACCCATTGCGCCGGCTGGGCCGACTGGACCAACTTCACCTTGTAGTCCTTGTGGACCAGTTGCTCCAATTGGACCTTGTGCACCCATTGGACCCATAGGACCTACTGCACCTCGAGGGCCTTGGGGACCTTGTGGGCCTCTTGGACCAC
>JAFXIB010000020.1 GCA_017533505.1 Clostridia bacterium
GACCCATTACTCTTTGTTGCTCTTCTTCGACCAGTTTCATGGCTTCATTAAAAGCTGCCATAATCATATCTTCAAGCATTTCTACGTCGTCGGGGTCAACTGCTTCGGGATTGATTTTTATGGAAGACAAAGTTCTGTCGCAACCCATAACTACTTCTACCATGCCACCAGCAGAAGTTGCTACAACTTCACTTTCTGCAAGCTCTTTTTGAGCTTCAGCAAGTTGCTTTTGCATTTGTTGTGCTTGGCGCATAAGTTGTTGCATGTTGTTGCCACCGCCAAATCCACCGCCGTATCCGTTAAATTTTGCCATATATAACCTCCAAATAATCTATGCGTAAATTTCTTAATTGTTTCTATCTATTAGTTTTGTGCCGAACACATCAGCAAGTTTTTTGAGTTTATCATCGGTTAGCTTGCGTGCACCTGCACTTGTGTTTTCAAGTTTGAATGTGTATTCTGCATCATCAGTTGCTTCTTTTAGTAGTCTTTCGCAAGTAGCGATGTTGTCAGCATTTTCAAACAAAGCCTTTGTTGCATTGTCTGTTATGTTGAAACTCAACACTTTGTCTTGTAGCATATAGCTGTTTTGACGACTCAAAGCTCTATATAGCATGGTTTGGTCAGCTTCTCTTAATGCAGTTAGAAGCAATCCTACAACCATCTTTGCGCGTTCATCTGGTTCAGCAGTAGCAGGGGTTTCTTCAAAAACAGGTGCTTCTTGAGATTCTTTTGTCGCAAATTTAGAAATTGTAGCTTCTATCTTTGCCTTTGAAACAGCTTGTGGAGTGCTACTTTGAGTGTATGCAACAGGAGCGCCATTGAGAGCCGCTCTACGAATCATCTTTTCAAGTTCATTGACTCTTGATGCAAGAGCTTCGTTGCTGGATTCTGTTTTTAGCTCACTTGCCTTAACAAGTAGTGCTTCAAAAACAATGCGTGGTTGAGCTGTATATCTCAAATTAGTTTCACTTGTTGCAAGGATATCCATTATGCGTGCAATTTGATAGTTGTCGTGTTGACTACCAAGGGCAACAACTTCCTTGTGTTCATTTTGTGTAAAACCACATTTCCAAGCTGGGATATTCTTGATTGTAATAAGGTTTCTGAAGAACTCTGCAAGTTCACGATTGAGTGTTGTAAGGCCTTTACCTTTTGCGTAAACCTCTTCGGTTTTTTGGATAACAGTCGCAGTATCGCTTTCAAGTATAGCTTTTGCAAGGGTGTAAAGTGTGTCAAAGTCACTTGCGCCAAGGACTTCCAAAACATCTTGATATTTTAGTCCATTTGGAGCATAGCTCAAGCACATGTCAGCAAGTGAAAGGGTATCACGAACACTGCCTTGACCATGTACTGCAATTTGCTCTAAAGCCTCTACTTCATAAGGATAGTTTTCTGCATCAAAAATATTCTTTAGGAGTTCAACAAGTTCATCTTGGGATACCAAACGGAAGTCAAAGCGCATACATCTTGATAGTATGGTTTGTGGTAGCTTGTGGACTTCTGTGGTTGCAAGAATAAATATTACATGCTTTGGTGGTTCTTCAAGAGTTTTGAGGAGTGCATTGAATGCACTTATAGAAAGCATATGAACTTCGTCGATGATAAACACTCTATATTTACCAATGGATGGTTGGAAGTGTACACTTTCTCGTAGGTCACGGATTTCATCTACGCCGTTGTTTGAAGCTGCGTCCATCTCGATGATATCAACATTGTTGTTGCTGATAAGACCTTGGCAAACAGCGCACTTACCACATGGAGAGCCATTTTCTGGGTTAAGGCAGTTGACGGCACGCGCAAAAATCTTTGCACTTGAAGTCTTACCTGTACCACGGGTTCCTGTAAACAAATAGGCATGACCAACGGTATCAGTCTTAATTTGATTGATAAGGGTGGTTACGATATGGTTTTGACCAATGACCTTATCCCAAGTAGAGGGACGGTATTTTCTGTAAAGTGAAATGTGTGCCATTATGCTTTGATTTCCAATGAATTTAAGAATTTTTCAAATGCTTGTTGACCGATTTCGGTGTTCTTGAATACTGCTGTACACTCCAAAATCTTCACACAAGTATTGTTGATGTAGTCAATCACAGCCTTTTCTGCAACTTCGGGAGTGTTATTTGAGCCGTAGTCATTTACGAGTTGAGCAATCATACCGAGGTGTTTGCAAAGTGGGTTGCTTTCGTCGCTGAGTTCAGCGAAGTTCAAAGTTGTCTTACCACTCAAGATTTCAACAACCTTTGTGATTTCGTTTGCAAGACGACCGGGTAGAATGAATGTACCCATTGCTTCAATTAGACCGATGCCTTCCTTTTTGATATTATGCATATCTTCGGTGGGGTGATAGATACCAAATGGATGGCTTTCATCTGTGCGATTGTTACGCAAAATGAGATATAGTGAGTAGGTATCATCTTCCTTTGTAGCAATAGGGGTGATGGTATTATGAGGAGCGTCAGTTTCAGCGATAACGCCAACGCTTACATCACTATATTTACGCCAAGCAGCAAGTATTTTTTCTGCAACAGCTTGGATATCTTCTCTAACCTTGCCACTCAATTTAACAACGCTATTGTACCAATCAAGTATGCCAACATTTACGCTGGGATATTCTTCAAGCGCAAAGTTCTTTCTGACTGGACGGGTAAACATAGGTAGTACCTTTTTACCACCTTGATAGTGTTCGTGGGCAAGTATTGAGCCACCGACGATTGGTAGGTCGGCATTTGAACCCAAAAAGTAATGTGGGAAGAGTTCAGTGAAGTCCATTAGCCTACGGAATGTCAAGGGAGTGATAGCCATAGGTTGATGCTTTTGGCTGATAGCTATGCAGTGATTATCAAAATATACATATGGACTAAATTGCATAAACCAAGGTTCGTCGTTTAGGAACATTGGGATGATGCGGATAGTTTCGCGTGCTGGATGGCGATAGTTACCTTCAAAGCCAAGGTTTTCCAAGCAAAGCATGCACTTTGGATAGTTGGTTTGTGGCAAGCTTCTTTCAAGAGCAACTTGCTCGTTTGACTTTTCGGGCTTGCTCAAATTGATGGTGATAGTAAGGTCGCCATCTGGACAATTAGCAGTCCACTTGATATTCTTTTGGATATCGGGCAAACGGATGTAATTATTTTTTACGGATAGATTGTTTAGATAGTTGGTTGCATCTTCAACACCATTTACGCGAGCGCGTCTATCAAACTCTTGCATAACAAGACTGGGGGAGGGAGTAACCAAGCCCAAAACCTTGGTTTCAAATAGTAGCTTTGCTTTTGGGTCAGCGATGCCGTTTTCAACAGCATAGTCAACGATTTTATCAATGATACCAGTTTGGAAATCTGGTAGTTTAGCATCAGCTTGAGCTGGTTCGGTCTGCTTCAAGAGTGCGAGCAAGCTATTTTGAGCATAGATAGCATCGTAGTAATTGAGATTAAGATTTTCTTTAGCGTACTCAATTAGATTAGCAATGTGTTTAGATACTGGTTGGTTTTGTTTTGGCATAAATCAAATCCTTAAAAATATTTATTTACTTATTAAAATATATGTGCTATAATCATAGCTATCCTAATTATACACGGAGAACACGATTTTGGCAATATTATATGACAAAAAAAGTTTGCTTGAAAACAAGAAATTTATCAAAACAGCATCTGCATTATACGGTGGCAATGTAGAAAAAGCAGCAGAACGCTACTCACAACTTGTTAA
>JAFXIB010000021.1 GCA_017533505.1 Clostridia bacterium
GTCTTGTTGAATGCTTCAAGCACATCGGGAGATGCTGTGAATACGGTAGGTATAACAACTCTATCATTGCCATATTCTTTTAGCGCACCCTCAACCTTGTCTGTCCAGCTCTTAAGTTGCTCAAGTGACATATGTGGGCATCCCATAAAGCATAGTTTGGGAGTAGAATCTGGGTTTTTCCAAATTACAGGATAGCTATCATATACTCTTTGAAGCTCTGCATCATCGATGATATATTCCTTTGCGCCATCAGTAATAAGTGCTGTACCTTGTTCCTTTGCTTCGGGGGTGAGATTGTCAACATGGTATAGACCAACAGCTCCGTTTGATGCTGTGGCTGCACCAAAATCTTTGAGATATGTGCATGCTGAATCATCAAGCTCTGAACCTATCCACTTATCCAATCCAATGATATATGGTACTTCTTCCATTACCTTCATACCAATTGCAGAGCCTAATAATTGAGCTTCGGGCTTTTTGGTGGTTTGGATTTTTACTACCCAAGTTGCCTTTCTGCCTTCATCGGTAAGTAGTCCAAAGTATGGTACATATCCAACGATGGAGCCCATTAGGTCCATGATGCCTGAATTTCGATTGCATCTTGCACCAAGTACGGAGTTTGCATATACTACTGCGCTTGACTCGGACCAGCTTAAGATGTCACCCTTTTTAGGCTTGTTGCCTACTTCATCCATGTAGCAAGTACATGTAAAAGCATTTTTATTCAAAAGACCAAGTTTCTCAAGTTGTCCTTCATAGAAATCTTGCTTTGAATACATAAACTTGTTGAAAATGAACTTTTCAAGGAAATTTGCTGGTACATTTTTGTCAACAGGTCTTGGGTCTGCAGAAAACTTTTGTGAGCTCTTTGCACCTGCTTCCAAGATCTTGTCCATCAACTCATAAACGGGGGTCAATGCCTTCAAGCCAAAAGATGTTACCAAATGATTGTATTCAGATGTAACTTCTACCATCTTTTCTGCATTGAATGCCTCGCCGTATTTGACAAGTGTTAGCATAACCTTCTTTAGGGTTTCGCCCTGCTCGCCATTCAATATAGCTTGTTGTTTGTCTGTTAGTTGCATATTTATCTCCTTTTAGCCTCAATTAAATCTTCATTGCTACATCCCAAGCGCCCCAAATAACAGTACGCAAACTGCCCACTGCCTTTGCATCGCCTATTACATGTACATTTTTCTTCTTTGGTGCAATTGGTGCAGGAATATATCCAACGGATACGATAACTGAATCTGCTTCCACTTCGGTGAGTGTGCCATCTTTTGATGCAATCACTACGCCCTTGTCGGTGATTTCCTTAACAGCACTTTCAAGATATACAGGAACACTCTTTGCATTGAAGAAGTCACGCAAATAGCTTGAATTTGGGAATGGTACCTTGGCTGAAACCATCAAGTCATGTTGTGTTTCAACAATAACTGGACTCTTGCCCTTGCCATAAAGGTCATAAGCAATTTCGCAACCAGTAAGTCCGCCGCCGATTACAACAACCTTGTCGCCAACAGCCTTCTTTTCGAGTAGATAATCAATAGCTTCTACTGCGTTTTCTATGCCCTTGATTGGTACTTTGCGAGCCTTTGCACCTGTTGCAATGATTACTTCGTCAGCGCCAAGACTATCTATATCCTTGACTTCAACGCCCATCTTAACTTCGATTGGATATTTGGTAAGCTCTCTCTTGTACCATGCAATGAGTGCCTTATCCTTTTCCTTGAAAGATGGTGCTGCAGCTGCAATAAATACGCCACCAAGCTCATTGCTCTTTTCATACAAAGTTACGCTATGTCCACGCTTTGCACAAACGATAGCAGCTTCCATACCACCAATACCACCACCAATAACTGCAACTTTCTTAACTTTCTTTGCAGGGGTTAGCTTATACTTGTCAGATTGCATTACAGTTGGGTTCAATGCACAGCGTGCGATATGGCTGGCATCATGGATAGATTGTGCGTTTGCAACACCCTTGTAGTGTGCCATATTGAAACATGCATTATGACAACAAATACATGGACGAATGTCCTCAAGTCTGTTTTCGATGAGCTTTGTTACCCATTCTGCATCAGCAAGGAATTGTCTTGCAACACCTAAACCGTCAATTAGACCTTCTTCTATTGCTTTTGCGCCAACTTCAGGCTCCATTCTACCTGCACATACTACTGGAATATCAACTGCTTTCTTAATCTTGGATACATCTTCAAGGTTGCAGTTGAGTGGCATATACATTGGTGGATGTGCCCAATACCAACTATCATATGTACCATTGTCTGCATTGAGCATGTCGTAGCCTGCATCTTGAAGATACTTTGCTGCCTTTAAGCTTTCTTCCATATCTCTGCCGATTTCTTGATATTCTTCGCCAGGTATTGCACCAACGCAGAAATCTTTAACTTTGGACTCAACTGAATAGCGCAATGATACAGGATAATCTTGACCACATACTTCCTTGATTGCCTTTACGATATCAGTAGCAAAACGATAACGATTTTCAAAAGAACCACCATACTCATCAGTACGCTTGTTGGTATATTTGAGTGAGAATTGATCCAACAAATATCCTTCGTGAACTGCGTGAACTTCTACACCATCAACATCGGCTTCTTTGAGAAGTTTTGCTGTTTTTGCAAATGCATCAACAATCTCCTCAATTTCTTTTACGGTCATAGCTCTACAAGTAACCTTGTCTGACCATCTTGATGGAAGTACACTTGGAGATGCTGATTGATATGGAATATCAATGATGGGTTTTATCAAATCACGCACAACGGGCATGTTGTGTAGCATAACAAGTGGAGTAGGAATAGCCCATGACCTACCCATACCAGCTGTAATTTGAACAAACAATTTTGCTCCATAACCATGAATTTCCTTCATGAACTCTTTGAGCTCTACAAACATCTTTTTGTTTTGATAGAGCCATTGTCCCATAAAGGTACTCTTGATAGGAGCAATACCAGGAATAATTAGGCCAACATTGTTTTTTGCCTTTTCAATAAAGAATTTGGCTGCTTCTTTATCAAAATGGTTGCCAGTATGCTCCATCCAACCAAACAAAGAAGTACCACCCATAGGACATAAAACTATCCTATTTTTGATTTCCACATTGCCTATTTTCCAAGGTGTAAACAGGGATTGATACTTAGTATCTAAGTTATCCATAAAAATCGCCTCCAATATAGATTATAATTAAATTATATTCTTACACGCGCGCAATGTCAATATGGAATATTTTTTACACAATCCTTTTTTTGACATATAAAAAAGAAGGGAAATGTCTTCCCTTCTCTAAATATCATATTTTAATTTGACTTTTACTTTTCGTACTCTTTTACGAAATTATCAAGCACCTTTACGCTGATTGCAAAGCAGTCTGCAAGAGCATCTTCGTCCATATTGTCGTATGTATCACGCATGGTGTGATAGTATGGTTGAATGTTGTGGTCCATACCTGTGATACCTGCTGCCTTAAATCCTGCTTGCTTGAATGCTGCTGGGTCGGTTGCTCCACCAAATGGAGGTACGATGTTGGGTCTGCATTGTAGGTCAAGTTCTTTTGCGGCTGCCATGAATGCATCACTAACTTCTTTATCCATTGGTACCATACCATTAAGGTCACGATAGTTTACGCATAGTTGATTTTGTTCACGAATGGTGTCATAACCAATAATCCATGTTGGAATACCATCTTGGAACTCTTCCTTGTGTGCCTCTGCCCATGCCTTTGCGCCACGAA
>JAFXIB010000022.1 GCA_017533505.1 Clostridia bacterium
ATTAATTTTGCTTGTGGGAATATTTACAAACGACCTTCATAATTGGGCTTTTACTTTCCCAAACGGTATAGAGAACTTTAACGATGACTATTCATATGGTGTACTATTTTGGATAACCGCCACTTGGTTTTCCGGTTTAGGTATACTTTTCGTTGTATTGCTCATACGCAAAAGCAAACTCCCGGGAAGCAAAAAAATGCAAAAGGTGCCTCTTTATATAATATGTGTCGCAATAGTATTTTGGATACTATACGCAACAGAAGTAATAGATGCGGACCTTACAATTATAGACTGCTTGATTATAATTGCACTACTTGAAAGCGCAGTGCAAACAGGTCTTATTCCCATTAACACAAATTATCGTGAGATATTTGAATCCACCACCATCCCCGTTGCGATTATAGATGATGGTTACGTAACAAAGTATCGTTCGGGTGGCGCTACATCTTTTTCCAAAGAAGATATGTTAGCAACCGCAATAGGAGCCGTATCTATGGGTGATAAGATACTTTCTTCTTCCCCCATAAGAGGGGGAAGGGTCGTATGGCAAGACGACGTTGAAGAGCTCAACCAGCAAAGATTAGAGCTTGATGAAATTCACGAAAGTTTAGCAGAAGAAGGCACCCTTATACAAGCGGAAAACGAGATAAAAGAATAGCAAGCGCAAGCAGACGAAAAGAGCTTACTATATGACAAGGTTGCAAGAGAGGTATCCACTCAGCTCACAAAGGTTTTGGGATTGTTATCCATTGCAGAAAACGGAAAGGCTACAAAAAAGGCTTTAGCACAAATTGCAATCATAGGAACCTATATTAAAAGGCGTGGAAACCTAATTCTCCTTAATAATGAAAATGAGCTTGTATCAGCAAGTGAGCTTGCAAGCGCGTTTAGGGAGTCAACCGACAACCTAAAACTTCTTGGCATAAGTTCTGCATTTGACGTTATAGTAGATGGAGAAATCCCCCTTTGTGACGCACTAAAAGCATATGATTTATACGAGGAAATCATAGAGACTTTGCTTGAGGATTTAAGTGCAGTATTCGTTAGATTGAAGGTGCTTCATGGCGGAGTAAAGCTAACGCTTGAGCTTGGCGCGAAGACTCAAATTTCAATGGATAGACTGGGCTTTATCGCAGTTAGCGATGAGGTCAACGTTGAGTTAGATGACGAGGATGTTTTCGTAACGCTAACATTGGGAGGTGGGGTAAAATGCTAAATTATTACGACCTACCTTTCTATGTGAAAATAGCCCTTACTTCTCTTTCCTTTGTTACAATGTGCGTGGCTATTTCGCTACTACCATTGCTATACAAAAGAAGGAAAGTGGCAACCATGGCTTTAATCTCCATTTGCGCTGTGGTGAGTGGAATTATTACAACCTTTTATGCAACTCTTGCTCAAGCTCTCCAATGGTCGTTTATCATCCCCAAAGCAGTTGACGATTTTTGCAAATTCCCAGTATGGGCTACGTCGCTTTCACTTTTCATTTGTATAGTGTATATTACATTTATCATTGTGCAAGAAATGAGGCAGAGCAAAAAAAGACTTTCAACAGATGCAATCAAAGAAAGCTTGGATAAGCTACCTACCGGATTATGCTTCTACAAAGATAACGGTAGGGTGATTCTAATTAATGCTGTAATGGATGAGCTTTCCCACAAGATTTTTGGAGAGGACTTACAAAACGCAATGCTCTTTTTGGAAAACCTTAAAGGCAAAGATTTGGGGAACGGCTATATTAGATTGTCAGCAGGAGATACACCTACTATCAAACTACCGGATGGTATGGTTTGGAGCTTTGCACACACCAAGCTTAAAGATATGCATCAGCTTGTCGCAGTAGACGTAACCGAGCTTTCAAAAATAAACGCAGAGCTTGCCATGCGTAATGAAAAACTCGTTGATATGAACGCAAGATTAAGAAAATATGGTGAGAGCGTAGATGAGCTGACGCGAACCAGGGAAAGAATTGAAACCAAAGCCAACATACACCGTGAGTTAGGACAAGCCTTACTTATTACGAGAAGGTACATACTTGACGAAACGGGCAAGGTGGAGCCACCCGTAGATATTTGGAAAAAGAATGTAGCAGTTTTGAAAAGCGAAGCTGAGTATAAAGGTGAACACAATCCCTATGAGCTCTTTATGCAAGCAGCGCAATCTGCAGGCGTGAAGGTGGAATTAAAAGGCTCTTTACCAAAGGATAAGGAAGAACTTCATTTGTTTGTAACGGCTGGCGTAGAGTGTCTTGTAAATGGTGTTAGACACGCAAATGCAAGCACCTTGTTTATTGAAATAATGGAAGGCAAAAAAGAAATATCCGTGCATTACACCAACGATGGGGATGCTCCGACTGGCGAGATAACCGAGGGTGGTGGGCTTTCCTCACTTCGTTACAGTACAAAGAGATTGGGTGGTACAATGCTGGTAAACAGCTACCCAAAATACGAGTTAATAATAACCATTCCAAAAAGGAGTGAACGATGATGTCAAAGTATAAAGTTATGTTGGTAGAGGACGACCCCCTTGCTCGTCAACTAATAGAAATGTTTATTGAAAAGAGTGAGAACTACGCTTTGGAAACTTCCATTGAGTCGGCAGGTATGGCGGAAATATATCTTTTTAAGCACAAGTGCGACTTGATTTTAATGGACGTTTGTACTGCTATGAACTCGAGTGGTTTGGAAGCTGCCGAAAAGATAAAAAAGAATGATCCCACTGTTAAGATAATCATTATAACCAGTCAACCCGAGCACTCCTATTTGTCAAGAGCAAGAGAAATTGGCGTTGATAGTTTTTGGTATAAGACGGTTATTGCCGATGAGTTTATAACCCTTCTTGATAAAACGATGGCTGGTGAGCATATATATCCCGACAATACCCCTACCCTTGCAATAGGTAATGCTTTGAGCGTTGATTTTACCGATAGAGAACTTGAAGTACTGCGCTTGATAGTTGCAGGGGAAAGGGACGCCGACATAGCAAAAGAGCTTTGTATTACCTTGCGTACCGTAAAGGCACACGTGCAAAACATGAAGGAAAAGACGGGGTTGCGCAACCGTACCGAGCTCGCCGTAAGAGTGCGAGATGCCGGTCTTGTGATTGTTGAACCAAAGGAATAAAAAACCAAAAACGCTATAATATAAAGGGGCTCCACCTAATGTGGGGCTCTTTTTTACGCATAAAAATTGTACTTTAGTACAATGCACGCACGCATATGCGTTTGATAAAATGATTATATATATTGCTCAAACATTCTTTCTTGAATACGCATTGAGCATTATTACAACAAAGAGGGATAAGGACTAAAAAAGTTCCCATTAATGCTAATCTTTATTAAAAAGGAGGACTAGACATGAAAAAAGCAAACTTTATGGCTTCTCTAAAGGCATTTTTCAGTAAAGCATGGACTGCAACAAAGGCTTTTTCCATTAAAGCTGGCAAGTGGATTGTTGCTAATAAGTTGATATCAATCCCCGTAGCAGTAGTTCTTGTAGGTGGCATAGCTTGTGCTATTGCGCTTCCTATTGCTTTACACGAACACGATTTTGCTACAGAGTGGAGCACCGATGCCGATAACCATTGGCACTCTGCAATTTGCTCTCACGAGGAAGAAAAGAGCGACCTTGGTGCGCATGCATATGATAATGATTGTGATACCACGTGTAACGTTTGTGGTGCAATTCGCACGGTAGGCGCACACGCATACGATAACGATTGCGACACCACTTGTAATACCTGTGGAGCAACCCGCACGGTAGGCGCACACGCATACGATAACGACTGCGACACCACTTGTAATACCTGTGGTGCAATCCGTACCGTAGGTGCACACGTATACGACAATGCTTGCGATACCACCTGTAACACTTGTGGCGCAACACGTACTATTACTCACGACCATGCAGATACATTAACAGCAGGCGACACTACTCACTATTATCTCTGCTCCGTTTGTGGTGATAAGAAAGACGAAGTTGCTCACGTGTTTGACAAGACCGTTGCAAGCAGCGAATATTTGAAGGCTGCGGCAACCGCAACAACCAAGGCACAGTACTACAAGTCTTGCGTATGCGGTAAAGCATCGGCCACCGAGTATTTTGAAACTGATAAGACGGCAGGTACTCTTGCCAACATTCAAGACCTTTCCAAGACCTACGACAAGGTAGAGCTTGCAAATCCTACCTACGAAACCAACTCTGACGGCGCAGTTACCATCGAGTGGTATCAGGGCGACACAAAGCTTGATAGCAAGCCCGTTAATGCAGGTACATATAAGGTAAAGGTAATCATTGCCGAGAGCGCAACCTATACCGGTATCAGCGCAGAAAAGGAGTTCACCATTGCAGAGAAGAAGCTTTCCAACCTTTCGTTTGAATTTGTTTATA
This sequence comes from Clostridia bacterium, assembly GCA_017533505.1. Taxonomy (GTDB): domain Bacteria; phylum Bacillota; class Clostridia; order Christensenellales; family DTU072; genus Stercoripulliclostridium_A. The sequence goes on from JAFXIB010000022.1 coordinate 4,389, forward strand.
GAGGCGAAGCCAACTTCGAAACCGATTACTTAACCGAAGCGCAAGGTATCCTTGCAGCGGACGTAGCGGACGGAATTTTCATCTTTGTACATTTCGATAGCAAAAATGTCGGCGCAACTGTAACAGATAAAGAAATTGATTTTGGTGAAGAGGCTGATTCTTATGAAAACTACGAAATCGATATTGCGACCTTCACCGCAAGCATCGTTCCCAAGACCTTGAACTACCTTGAAATTGCCAAGGTTTATGACGGTAAACGCGGTTTTGGCGAAAACGCCGGTATCTACTGTCAACTTGGCGTTGAAAACGGTGTTATCGCTGGAGATACCGTTTTCCTTGAAACTTGTGATGACATTGAGTACAACGTGGGTACTTACACGCTTACTCGTGCCAATTCCGGCGAAACCAATGACACTGTTTGGCTTCACGGCGCGGATGCAGGTAATTACGACTTCCAAGGCGACGCAAACGATTACGCTTACGTCGTCGGTGAGATTATCGTTACCAAGCGTCCTGTTTGGGCAGAAAACGTTGAGTTTACTTATGACGGATATACCAACTGGTCGGGTGAGGAATCCCCCAATCAGATTGTGTTCCAGAATATGGTTAACGGTGAAAGCATGGATTCCTCTTTCGTAAAGTGGACGTTTGATTCCAATAACGTAGGCGCTACGTTGGCAAGTGTTGCGTTTGTGGACGAGGATGACGGTCGCTCTAACTACGAGATAGACTTCTCCAAGTGTACTGCAAGCGTTATTCCAAGCGTAATTGACAATCTAACCTGCGCATTTGA
>JAFXIB010000023.1 GCA_017533505.1 Clostridia bacterium
TCAAGAATGTTTTTGTAATCAGTTGTTTCGTAGGGACGGACCTTTTTTGCCTTTTCGGTTATATCGGCGCCCTCTTTTGTGCGATCTTCATATAAATCGCATACGGAAACAATGTCTACATCAGGCATTTTTACAATTTGTTTGAGTAGACCTATTCCTCTTCCACCCAATCCAACTATACCAGCTTTAACGGATTGCATTTAGCTCCTCCACATAAAATTGGTTGATGTAATCCTCAATAGCACTTCTATCTACTTGTAACGCACCAGGCTTTTCCATTTTAAGCGATACAGTCGCTGTTGCCCAAAGTAGTGAAGTTGGTATATCATTATGCAATCTCTCGGTTATATAAGAAGCAAAAGTTGTATCACCTCTACCACTTCTACCACTCAAGTTGCGTGCTTTGATGGGGCATGTATAGTAATTTTTGCCGTCATATGCCAAAACTTCGGTGTTATGAGTGATGCAGATTTCCTTTGCACCCCAATCATAAAGCATCTTGGCTGCTTGCTTTCTATCACTGCATCCTGTCAAAATCTCTGCTTCGGCAGCATCAGTCTTCAAAAAGTCTATGTATGGCAAAAGTTCTTTCTTTTCTGCCCAATCCTCAAAGTACATTCTTCCACCATCATTTCTATCTTGATGACGAAGCGTTGCTTGAACATCAACAGCTACCTTGCCCTTTTTTGCAAGTTCTTTGATAAGTTTTCCATCAAAATCACCATAAATCAAGCCTGCAAAATGATAGATTTCTGCATCGACTTGTGGAATATCCTTTATATCAAATGGGTCAGCTTGACTTATGCATGTGCATGCACGCCTTTCCTTGTCGGCAGTAAAATACTTGTTCCTAATTGATGTGGAAAACTCGGAATCACTACAAAAAATATCTTCTTTGGGGATTACAAGTGCTGATAATCTTTCGCTATCCTTTTGAGCAAGCTTTGTTACTGCACCAACCTTGTGTCCAAGTGCATATGCTGCTGCCGATGAGTATATTACGGCACCACCGACTTCGACTATCTGGTTATCCAAATAGTCGATATTGAAGTCAAGTGAAATGTGTCCGATGGTCAATACATCGTATTTCATATTAAATTATTCCTCTGTTGATTGAGTGGTTTCAACTGCTTCTGCACTTTCTACAGCTTCTACCTTCTTTGCTTTCTTGTCGCCCTTCTTGGTCATGATAACAAATTTATCCATCAAGAACATTACAACAAAGCTGATAACTGAACCAAGAAGCTTGCTAATAGTTGAACCAGCGCCACCAAGTGCATCACCAATAGCATTTGAGAGTGCTCCACCAAGCCATGTGGTGAAGATAATCAATGCAACAACTGTGATAACATATGTTACGATACTAAATACGATATTGTTGTCAGCTTCAAAATTCTTTTTACGATTGATGATGAATGAAATAATTTCAGCAACACACTTTGATACTAAAAATGCAATAAATCCAGCTAAACCAAATGCAGCTTCCTTGCCACCTTTGTATTCAAATAAGAACCACTTGAAGTCATCGTGTCCACATACATCATATAGACCATATTGCAATGCAAAGAAAATTGCATATTCAGCAGCAAACGCAATAAGACTTATAAGTATAAACTTAACCATTTGCATAATGTTTTTGTGAGCATTCAACCAATCTTTAATCTTTGTAACCATTTTTATTCTCCTTGGTTTATTATTTTTTATCTTTTGATTCTACCACTACCATCGCCATTTGCAAGTTTTTCAACTTCGCTAACTGATACGCGATTGTAGTCGCCTTCCACAGAGTGCTTGAGTGCACTTGCTGCTACTGCAAATTCGATTGCTTCTTGAGTTGATTTTCCACTTAATAATGCATAAATAAGTCCACCACCAAATGA
>JAFXIB010000024.1 GCA_017533505.1 Clostridia bacterium
ATCAATCTTGTATTTCTCAGCGCCATGTTCGGTGGCGCTGAGAGTTTGTTTTTGGAGAAAATCAACTTCAAAGGTGGAAGTATCATAATAGCTGTTATGACACTTGGACTTTTTTACTTTGGTAAAAATTCAATCAAGGGTTTGAATAACATAGTGGTGCCTTTAACAATACTTGTATTTACCTTGCTATTTGTACCTTGCCACAATACAATTTGTGGAAACCATAATGTACTTCGCCCTATATTATATGCATCAATGAATACAACCTGTGCAGGACTATTTTTAGGTGAAAGTGCAAAATCACTTTCCAAAAAAGATATAACTATTATTGGACTAATAATTGCAACGATTATTAGCCTATTGTTCCTTATGATTAGGAGTATAATCATCGGAGCTGAATTGCACAGTTTTCCCATTATATCCGTAGCTCAAGATACATATTTACACTATTTTTGTGTATTTATAGTAGCATGCGCTATTCTAACAAGTGCACTATGCAACCTAAAATTATCATCGGAGTATAAAGGTGAACTTTCGCCATTTTTAATGGTATCGTATGCCCTGCTTATTGCTGGTGTTGGCTTCAATAAAATCGTAACATGGATTTATCCGATTATCGGCGCTATCAGTGGTATTATTTTAGTTACCCTTTTTGTTAGGGTAATTTCTTTGAAATTAAATGTAAAAAAACAAAGTGTGTACTTGTAATGACTAATGGTATTTGGTATAATGTTAATGTGATGATTTCTGCTCTCAATCAACTTGGGATAGAATATCAACTCAATGTAGATAGTGGAGAAATATCTACACTTCGATGTGGTGGTAGAGTTAAGGTCGTTGCAAAACCAAAGTCTTCATTTGAGCTAATCATGCTACTTGACACACTTAATAGGTACAACGAACCATACTACCCTATCGGTGCTTGCTCAAACACATTGATTGTTGATGCTGGATATAATGGTGTACTAATAGATTTATCACTTATAAACCATCTATCACAAACTCACTCCACTCTTGTAGTCGGCTGTGGCACAAGACTACCAACACTTGCACTAAAAGCTAACAGGCTACATCTATCCGGCCTTGAGCCACTTTGCACCATCCCAGGGAGTGTCGGTGGCGCAATAGTAAAGAATGCCGGTTGCTTTGGAGAGGAGATAGCTAACCTTATCACAAGTGTTACATACCTTGACATTAAAACACTAACCGAACATACAGCTAACTGTAAAGAAATTCCTTTTGAATACAGAAGCTCTGGAAGGTTCTTTGATGATAAGATAGTTTTAAGTGTTACATTCAAGCTAACTCCCACCAACAAGGACTGCTTGGAAACAATGACTTCTTATCGCAACAAAAGGCTCAAAAGTCAACCTACTTCTCCCAGCCTTGGTTCGGTTTTCAAAAGAACTGCTGATGTCATTAGTGCCGGTTACTACATTGATAAGGCTGGCTTGAAAGGAACAACAATCGGTGGGGCAAAAGTTTCTGAAAAACATGCTAACTTTATCGTAAACACAGGGAGCGCAACATCAGCCGACTATCTTAAACTTGCTACCCTTTGCAAAAACAAAGTTAAAGAAGAATTTAACATAACACTAAACAGAGAAATTGATATAATCGGAGAACACAATCTTGACAAATGAACACACCATATCACATCTTGTTAAAGAAGATATGATACAAGGAAAAATTCATAATACCTGTTGCAAAAGAGCCTTTCTTTCTGGGCTAATTCGTGGCGCCGGTAACTACTATGTTACAAGCTCTGGTTTTGGCATAAATATCCAACATCAGAGCCCCGAACTCATTGTTAAAAGTGCCCAAATGGTTAAACAATTGATTTCATTTGAGCCGGTAGTAAAGATGAGAAAACAGGATAGAGAATTCAATCCAAAGGTTGTTTATGAAATGGATCTCCCAGGTGCAAAATGCTTTGACCTCCTTGAGGAAGCATACATATCCCCAGCTCCATACCAGCTTTATGACGGCATTGCACCCGAATTAATTGAGTCCCCATGCGGTCAAAAAGCCTTCCTTCAAGGTGTATTTTTGGCAAGTGGAACCATATCTATACCACAAGTTGATGTTGACCAAAATGGAACAGGTACGCATACAAAAGGTGGATATCATCTTGAGTTTACCCTTGGTGATGAAGTTGTTGCAGAGGATTTACTTGACCTTCTCACAAAACTTGATACCGAACCTAAAATGCGTAGACGCGGAGAATCATTTTCAGTATATCTAAAAGATGCAGAAAAAATTAGTGATTTGTGCGCTTTTCTTGGCGCAATGAGAGCAGTGCTTGAAATACAAAATACCATCGTTATGCGTTCTATCCGTAATGACGAAAATAGAAAAAACAACTGCACAAGCGCTAACATCGATAAAACAATTGAAGCCAGCCTAAAGCAACAGTCCGCCATTGAGCTACTGATTAAAACTGGTGTTCTTTCCACCTTGGATATCGGTCTTCAAGATACTGCTGGTGCGCGTCTTGCTTACCCAGAATTATCCCTACAAGAACTATCATCAAAGATACCTGGCAACCCATCAAAGAGTTGTCTTAACCACAGAATGAGAAAATTGCTTTCTCTTGCAGAAGAAATAGAAAACAAATAATACAAAGGTTACTATGGAAAAAAGAGATTTTGTTCATCTTCATGTTCACACCGAATACAGCTTGCTTGACGGCGCTGCAGCCATATCAAAGCTGATAAAAAAGGCTAAATCTTTGGGCATGCCTGCTATTGCCATGACAGACCACGGCAATATGTACGGTACAGTCCAATTTGACAAAGCTTGTAAGGATGCTGGCATCAAACCTATCATTGGCTGTGAGTTTTATACTACAGAGGACATGCATAAGCATGAAGGCCGTAATACCGATGATGATAATAAGAATTGTCACCTTGTTTTGCTTGCAAAAAATTATGAAGGTTACAAAAATCTCTCTCGCTTAAACAGCTATGCTTACAAGGAAGGTTTCCACTATAAACCAAGAATTGACCTTGAACTTCTCGAAAAATACTCAAGCGACCTAATCTGTTTGTCCGGTTGTATTGCAGGTAAAGTTTCTCGTTTGCTTTTGAAAGGCGAATATGAGGAAGCTAAAGCATATGCTCTACGCCTCAAGAATATGTTTGCTGAAGGCGACTTTTACATTGAACTTCAAAACCACGAAATAGAAGAAGAGCTACGCGTTCTCCCCCTTCTCAAACGCATCGCTGATGAAATCGGCGTAAAGACTGTTGCAACAAACGATGTCCATTATATTGAGAAAACCGATGCTGAAATGCATGATGTTTTGCTTTGCATTGGTACAGCATCATATATCGATACCCCAAACCGTCTTAAGTTTAGTGGAGATAGCTTCTATCTAAAGAGCTATGACGAAATGAAAGAGGTTATGCGAGGCTATGAAGAAAGTCTTGATACTCCTTATGAAATCATTGAAAAATGTAATTTTGCGTTCCCTAAACGCGTATACCAGATACCTGAATTTCCTCTTACTGAAGGAATGTCAGCTCCTGACTATTTGAGAAAAATTGCTTATGAAGGTTTAGAAAGACGCTATGGTACTATAACCCCCGAAATTAAAGCTCGTGCAGAAGAAGAACTTGGAGTTATAATTTCGATGGGTTTTGCTGACTACTACCTTATCGTTTGGGAGTTTATTTTCTGGGCAAAAAATCACGATATTCCAATCGGTAAAGGTCGTGGATCAGGTGTTGGCTCCATCATTGCATACGCCATTGGTATAACCGATGTTGAGCCACTTGAATATGGCTTGATTTTTGAGCGTTTCCTTAACAAAGACCGTACATCCATGCCTGACTTTGATATTGACATCTGCTACTTCCGTAGAGGTGAGGTTATCAAGCATGTTACTGAACTATACGGCGAACATAGAATATCACAAATCATTACCTTTGGTAAGCTTAAAAAGAAAGCTGCAATCAAGGATGTTGCTCGTGTTTATAAGCTTCCATTTAGTGAAGTTAGCGCTATCACAAAGGAAATCCCAGACTTCGGTGGCGACGACAAAAAGGTACACATCCTTGACCTTGTAAATCCTGATAGCAAGTATCTCGCAAAAGACCTTTATCAACGCTATTTGGATAATCCTGAAGTACGCAAGGTTATCGAAATTGCATCTCAAGTTGAAGGCTTACCAAGAAACACATCCATCCACGCAGCTGGCGTTGTTATCTACAAAAACCCTGCTATTGAAAGTATTCCACTTGCAAAAAATGGTACCGAACTTACCACTCAATTCAATATGATTGAGGTTGAAAATACCTTCGGTTTGCTCAAGATGGACTTCCTTGCTCTTATGACGCTCACCGATGTCAAGATGGCACATGACTATGTCCAACGCACCTATGGAGTAGACATCGACTTCCATAAGATTGGCTACAAAGACCCAGAAGTATATAAGCTAATCGCTGACGGAAATACCGATGCTGTCTTCCAACTTGAAGGTGGTGGCATGAAACAGTTTATGTCACAGCTTAAACCAGATAGAATGGAAGATATAATTGCTGGTATTTCAATTTATCGCCCAGGTCCAATGGACAATAAGGATGTTTATATTGAAAACCGTCACAATCCAGACAACATCGTTTATGCACATCCTCGTTTGAAGCCTATACTTGAGGTTACTGGTGGTATCATTGTTTACCAAGAACAAGCCATGCATATCACCCGTGAACTCGCTGGCTACTCCATGACCGATGCTGATAACTTCAGAGCTATCATTTCCAAAAAGAAAATTGATAAGATTCCAATTGAAAAGAAAAAGTTTATCTTTGGCTTGGATGACGAAAATGGCAATATTATCATCCCAGGTTGCGTAAGAAATGGCGTTCCAGAAGAAGTTGGTCTTGCTGTTTTTGCTGAAATTGAAAAGTTTGCTTCCTATGCATTCAATAAATCTCACGCTGCAGCTTACGCATACTTGAGCTATGAAACAGCTTTCTATAAGCGCTATTATCCAAAAGAGTTTATGGCAGCTGTTCTTAACAATCGTATTGATAAACCAGATGATACCAAAAAATATATGGCAGTTTTGAAGAACATGAATATTCCACTACTGCCACCCGACATAAACAAATCAGAAGCCTTCTTCTCTCCTGAACCAGATGGTATCCGTTATGGTCTTGCTTGCACAAAGAATGTTGGTACCGAAATGATGAATGCCGTTGTTCAAGAAAGACAAAAGAATGGCGAATTCAAAGACCTATATGACTTTGTTGAACGCATGGCAAATGCAACCGGTCAAACACCTAACAAGAGAATGGTTGAAAGCCTTATCAAAGGTGGCGCATTTGACTGCACCGGTATGACAAGAGCGACCATGCAAGTAAGCCTTGAAAGACTGGTAGCAACCGTTGATGCAAAGCGTAGAGAGAAACAACGCAAGGAAGAAAGTGGTCAATTTGATATCTTTGACATTCTTGGATCAAGCTTTGTACAAAAGGAAGAGCCTTTCAAATACGATATCATAAAAGAATATCCAAAGCGCGAAAGACTGCTTGCCGAAAAAGAAATGCTTGGCATGTATGTTAGTGGACATCCCCTTGCTGGATATGAGCAAGAGTTTTCTACCTTTACATTCAACACTTCCATGATACCTTCACACAAGGAAGATGAAGATGAACATGACCACAACGACTATGTTGAAGTACAAGAAAATCCACTACACGACAACATGGAAGTTACTATCGGTGGCTTGATTGCTGGCGTACAAAAAAAGCGTACCAAATCTGGTGGAGATATGGCTATACTCGTTCTTGAAGATATGTATGACCGTATCGAATGTGTTTGCGTGGGTAGAGTTATGACTACATCAAAACAACTACTTGTGCCTGACACATTGGTTCGCATACGCGGAAGATTATCCATTAGAGATGATAGCTACTCCATATTTGTAAGCGAACTCAAACCTTGGGAGCTTGAAGAAAAAGAAGAAGTGGTTGAAGCAAAAGATACTCGCACCCTATACTTTAATCTTGAAAAGGTTGACCCATATCACTTTGACGATGTTGTCAATAGAATATATACCATTCTGGAAGCTCACCCTGGCCCCAATGATGCCAAGTTCCAGCTTGACAGAACAATACACAAATTTGGCAAGACAATAGGAAATCTTGAGGCAGTCCAAAGGGAATTGGTTGGCATTTTAGGACCAGAGAATATCAAAATTAAGTAATCCAAATTAATGATAAAAGGTACTCAAATGAGTACCTTTCTTTTATAGGCAATAGTTTTTAATTATCCATTTAATTGGCTCATCTGTGCAAGGTGGAGCAATAACTTTGGCAACTTCCTTGAGCTTGGGGTGCGCGTTGTCAACAGCAATTGGGAATGCTCCTGAACAAAGCATTGGGATATCATTTAGTCCATCTCCCACAACTATAGTTTCGTCAAGACCTAAACCAAGTTTTGAACAAAGCTCTTTGACTGCGCTACCCTTATCTATGCCAAGAGGTACAATCTCTACCATAAATTTTTTGCTACTGTTTACAAGTAGCCTATCACCAAATTTGTTGGAAACAAGCTCAAGTATTGATGGAATCATTTCAGGCTCGTTTATAATCAAAATCTTTGTTGGATTAAGCGATGTCTTACTCATATAGCTTGTAAGTTTTTCGTCCACGATCTTGGGTGGTAAATATGTAAAATGACGATATAAATCGGAGTATGCGTTTTCTTCTTTTATAACAAAAGTATCGTCTTGGTATAATTGATAGTATAGTCCTTTGTCTTCCAAAAAGCGACCTACTTCCATAGCAATTGAATTGGGGATTGCATGCTCTGATAAAAATAGACCTGTGTCAATATCAGCTACGACTGCCCCTTGATATCCAATTATATCCCCATGCAGGCCCAGCCTTTTTGCATGTGGAATGATTGCAGAAATCATTCTTCCTGTACATATAACAAATTTGCCCCCATTGTTTTCAAACTCCCTTATCGCTTTGATAGTATCGTCCGTTATAAACTGTGAGTCATCAACAATGGTATCATCAAAATCGGATACGATTAGCTTATACTTCATCTTCGCTACTAAAATATTTTTTGACTGCCTTGGCTGTTTCCAAGCCAAAACCTTCTACCTTCATAATCTCTTCAATAGATGCATCTTTGATGTTTTCGACCTTTTTGAAATAGGCAAGGAGTGCCCTTGCTTTTTTGTCGCCTACACCTTCTATATTCTTTAGATTGGAACGCGTTTGCCTTTCTCCACGAAGTTTGCGATGGTAGGTTATAGCAAATCTATGTGCCTCGTCACGAATTCGTTGGCATAGTTTAAGCGCCAAACTATCCCTTGGCAAAATAAAGGGCTCGGAGATATAAGGCTTGAATATCTCTTCCTCTCTCTTTGCAAGACCAATAACACTTATGCCTGTACCCTCTAAAATGCTTACAGCCGAGCTGAGTTGTCCCTTACCACCATCAACAATAATGAGATCTGGTATCTCCGAAAATGATATGTCGGAACTACTAAATTCGTTAACTCTGCGACTCAATACTTCGCGCATAGAAGCAAAGTCATCAGAACCGACAACCGTCTTTATCCTAAACCTACGATACCTCTCCTTTGCTGGCTCACCATTGATAAACACAACCATACTTGCAACTTTATCTGTGCCAGATATGTTTGAGATATCATAACACTCCATGCGTTTTGGTGGTTTTGGAAGGTCAAGGTAATCTTTGAGTTGATCGACAGCTCCACGCGTTAAGGCTTCCGTTGTTGCAATTTTGGTTACCGTTTTCTGCAAACTTTCACTTGCGTTATTAAGTGACAAAGTTGTCAATTGTCCTCTTACCCCACCCTTTGGATGGTGTAGGTTTATCTTTTGTCCTTTTATAGATGAAAGATAATCTTGAAGCTCTGTCATAAAGCTTAACTCGTGGCTAATGCAGATTTCTTCACATACAATCGGGTTCTTTTCATAAAACTGCATTATATATGTGGATAGCACTTCTTCGGGCTCACATGCTTCGTTTATAGGTAGGTTCTCTGAACCAACTACCTTTCCACCACGAACAACAGTATAATTGATTACACCATACAAACCGTTGTTTGCATAAGAGAAAATATCGATGTTAAGGTCTTTTGGAAGATTGACAGATTGTTTTCTAATTATCTTATCAAGTAGCTCAAGGCTATCTCGATATTGTATAGCAAGCTCAAAGTCTTCCCTTTCAACTGCCTTATGAAGCTTATCTTCCAATATAGCGCGCGCTTCTTTATCATTGCCAGACAAAAAAGACATTACCTTCTTGATAGTTTCCTTATACTCGGAGCTTGATACTCTACCAGTACAAGGTGCCAAGCATCTACCTATATGATAGTTAAGACACTCGCGCTTTGCCCTATTTTTCTTTAGGTCACCCGTACAGCTCCTTACAGGATAAATGCTGTGTATAAGCTCCATCGTGTCCTTGATGGACAACCCTATCATATATGGCCCAAAATACTTGCTACCATCAGCACGAAGTTTTCTTGTAATCTCAATGCGAGGATAATCCTCGCTCATTTTGATTTTGATGTATGGATAACTCTTGTCGTCTTTGAGCAATATGTTATAGTAAGGCTTATACTGCTTGATTAGGTTGTTTTCCAGCACAAGTGCCTCAACCTCTGTTGAAGTAACAATATACCTAAAATCCTTGATTTTAGCGACAAGAAGCATTGTCTTTTCTGTTTTATTAGAGGAATTAAGGAAATAACTCTTTACCCTATTTTTGAGGTTTTTAGCCTTACCTACATACAAAACCTGTTGGAACTCGTCCAACATAAGGTAAACGCCAGGAGAGATAGGTAAATCTTTGAGTTTTTCTTTGATATCCATAGATATATTATAGTCAAAATTACACCTATTTGCAATATAAAATAAAAAAATGCTTGCACAATAAACCTTGATATGCTATACTAAACAAGCACAAAAGATATGCCTCCATGGTCAAGCGGTCAAGACGTCGCCCTCTCACGGCGGAATCTGGGGTTCGATTCCCCATGGAGGTGCCAAAAATAACAGATACCAAACTGGGTATCTGTTATTTTTTTGCACTCCTTGGGGAAAAGCGCACCCCGTTGGCTTTAGCCAATGGGGTGTGCAAGTTGCGTTAGCAACCTGGCGAAAGCAAAATGCAAAGCATTTTGAGTTTTTAACAAGACTCACATATTTATGTGACATTATGTTTATATACTTCAACCGTTAGGGCAAGACATTCTTTCGCGTTCCCCATGAAGTGCAAAACATACTTTACAACTTAATATTTATAAAAAATATGGGCACCATTGGCGCCCATATTTTTTGTGTTGTTTCATTTAGATGATTGGGGTTTCGGTGATGCTGGGGGTGTCAAGGGTGTGGCACTCGCCTGCTGTTACCATATATCCATCAACGGTGATTGAGGTGCTTGCTGGTGCTACAACTGATGTGTAGTTGTATAGAGCAAGGAATGTTGGTGTTGAGGTCAAGCCTGTTACATTGGAATACTTGTTGTTTGTTCCACTATTGCCAGTGCTGTCAATCCATAGTCCCATATCATCATATAGTGGCAT
>JAFXIB010000004.1 GCA_017533505.1 Clostridia bacterium
CCCATGCCACGGTATACCTTGAAGCTTCTGCCTTGATATATTTCAAGAGCGCCAGGGGATTCTTGTGTGCCAGCAAGGAGGCTACCAAGCATAATTGCACTTGCGCCAGCTGCCAAGCCTTTGATAATGTCGCCACTATATTTAACGCCACCATCGCCAATGATGCGCTTGCCGTATTTATCTGCCATTTCAGCACAATCCATGATGGCAGTAATTTGAGGTACACCGATACCAGCAACAACACGAGTTGTGCAAATGGAGCCAGGGCCAATACCAACTTTAACAACATCTGCACCAGCCTTGATGAGCGCTTCAGTTGCGCCAGCAGTTGCTACATTACCTGCAATGACAGGTAGATTTGGGAACTTGCTCTTGATGTCGGATACAACATTCAATACACCTTGGTTATGACCATGTGCAGTATCAATGGCTATTATGTCAACTCTTGCATCGACAAGTGCCTTTACTCTATCAAGGTAGTTAGCACCAGCACCAACAGCAGCACCAACCAACAATCTACCATTAGCATCTTTTGCGCTATTTGGATATTGGATGGATTTTTCGATGTCTTTTAGAGTAATAAGTCCCTTTAGGTTGCCTTCGCTGTCAACGAGTGGGAGCTTTTCAATTCTATGTTTGCCAAGGATTTTTTGTGCATCTTCTAAAGTTGTGCCAACAGGACCAGTGATAAGGTTGTCCTTTGTCATAACATTAGCAATAGGTTGATTGTAATTTGTTTCAAAACGAAGGTCACGGTTTGTAAGGATACCAACAAGTTTTGTTCCTTCAGTAATTGGAACACCACTTATCTTATATTTGCCCATTAGTGCGTTTGCTTCTGCAACACTATTTGATGGACTCAAAAAGAATGGGTCGGTGATAACGCCGTGTTCACTTCTCTTAACCTTATCAACTTGGGTTGCTTGGTCATCAATAGAAAGATTTTTGTGGATAATGCCAAGACCACCTTCACGAGCCATAGCTATAGCAAGACCTGCTTCAGTAACAGTGTCCATTGCAGCTGAAATCAGCGGAATATTAAGCTTAATGGTGTCGGTTAATTTTGTAGAAAGGTTAGCGTCTTTAGGTAAAACATTTGAATATTGGGGAACGAGCAATACATCGTCGAAGGTAAGACCTTCAGCAATAATCTTCGCCATAGAACATAAACTCCTTTGCGCTTTTTCTAATTATATTATGATGTTTTTGCTTTGTCAAATAAAAAGATTAAAATATATTTTAATAAATAAAAATACATATTGATAAAAGTAGGTAAAAAATGTAAAAACGGTATTGTCAAAATATGGCGTATTTTGATATAATTTAATCAACTTGGAGGGATTTTATGATAGAAATCATTGCTGCAACAGGAAACGCCAACAAAGTTAAGGAATTCAAAGAAATTCTTGGACCAGAGTATGATATTAAATCACTCAAAGATATAGGACTTGCAATTGATGTGGTTGAAGATGCTGATACATTTTATGGCAACGCACTCATAAAAGCAAAGGCTATATCGGAAGCAACTGGTAAAATTGCTCTTGCCGATGATAGTGGACTTATCGTTGATGCACTTGGTGGGGCACCTGGGGTTTATTCAGCAAGATATGGTGGCGAAGATGGCAATGATATTTTGAATCGAGCAAAACTTCTTAAAGAAATGGAAGGGGTGGAAAATCGTTCTGCGCGATTCCACGCATCTATAGTTTTATATTATCCAGACGGCAAGATTATTCATACCGAAGGAAACACCGAGGGCAGAATTTTATTTGAAGAAACTGGCAACAATGGGTTTGGGTATGATTGTTTATTCTATTCACTTGATTTAGAAGAAAGCTTTGGCACAGCAGATAGCCAAGCAAAAAATGCAGTAAGCCATAGGGGTAGAGCGCTTGAAGCTCTTGTAAAAAAACTAAACCAAAGATAAATGAAGTTCAAAAAACTATTTGTAATGTTATTATCAACCGTTTCGGTCATTACAATACTTTCGGGTATGTACCACGGAGGACTCTTTATGCAGAATAAAATTACCTATGATATAGACACCAAGTATCAAACCATGGAAGAAGGCTTTGGGGCATCTGGTTGTTGGTGGTCGCCTGATGTCGGAGGCTGGAGCGCAACAACCGATAGTGGCGAAGATATTAGGGAAGCTATTGCAAGGTTATTATATGACAAGCAAACAGGACTTGGACTTAGTGTGTATCGCTATAATTTAGGTGCTGCTGTTACACCAGATAAGGGTAAGTACTCTCACTATTGGCGCACAATAGAAAGTTTTTTAACAGAAGATGGTACATATGATTTTAGTCGTGATGCAAATGGTAGATACATGCTTAATTTGGCACTTAAGTATGGAGCAAGTGAAGTAGTGCTATTTGCGAACAGCCCACCAAACAGTCTAACAAAAAACGGAAAAGGACACAGCTCTGATGGGAAATGTAATCTTTCCAAAGAGAACTACCAAGCATATGCAAAGTATTTTTGTGATATTGCAGAGCACTTCATATCTCAAGGTGTACCGGTTGTAGCACTTTCTCCAGTCAATGAACCCGAATGGGAGTGGAAGGGTGGACAGGAAGGATGCCACTATGAACCCCAAGAGCTTGTCGCTTTTTATGAAGTATTTATCAAAGAAATGGAACTTCGACCAGCACTCAAAAACATCAAGCTTTCCATATATGAAAGTGGTGTTGTTGCTGGCAGAATTTATGAGTATTTAGAAGCCTTGATGGCATCGGATATCGTTAGACCATATCTCACTCATATTGATGCTCACAGCTACTGGGCAACCATTCATGAGAAGAAAGCATTCAAACAATATCTTCAAGAAAAGTATCCCGAAGTAAAAGTTTCAATGACCGAATGGTGCCAAATGCAAAATGGCAGAGATGCAGGGCTCAATCCAGCATTTACTATCGCACATGTTGTAATGGATGACCTTGTTGAGCTTGATGCTACCACTTGGCAGTATTGGCTTGCTGTATCTTGCTATCACTATGAAGATGGATTGTTGTATGTAAGCGTAGAAGACAAAAACAACCTTCAAATACCACTTAGGTATTATGCATTTGGCCAATTTACAAAGCATATTCAAAAGGGTGCTGTTAGAATTAAGTCCGAGCTAAATATTGATGCAGAGATATCAACTCAATTAAGACAATGCTCATTCCTAAACCCTAATGGAGATATAGTTACTGTATACATAAATAATGGTAAAGCAGTTGACCTTTTTAATGTCAACATTCCAAATGATTACAATATGTATAATATGTATGTAACAGATGCAACTGGTACAAATGGACAAATGATAGGCGGTGGCAACTTTACAAACAGTATAACTATCCCCGAGCAGAGCATTACAACTGTTGTTTACAGTAGGGGATAATAAAAATGAAAACAAACAAAAAAAGAACATCGTATCGATGTTCTATTTTTTCTGGAGCGGGAGACGAGATTCGAACTCGCGACTTTCACCTTGGCAAGGTGACACTCTACCACTGAGTCACTCCCGCGCACTCATTTGCAACGATAGTGATTATACTACATCAAAAATTATTTGTAAACAATTTTAACACAAATTTTTAAAAAATTTTAAAATTATTTTTCTTCAAAATTTTTTTACATTTGTTTGTTAAAATACTTGCGTTCTTAAATTAAAAGTGCTATTATACTTAAGCAAACGAAATGAGCACCTTTAGCTCAGTTGGTAGAGCAACTGACTCTTAATCAGTGGGTCCCGGGTTCGAATCCCTGAAGGTGCATAATCTGCTGATACTGAAAGGTACAGCAGTTGAAAATGTGACGAACACCGAAAGGTGGGAGTTACAGGATAGTTGGTGTGATTTACGCAGAGGGTCCACCTGTTCCCTTTCCGAACACAGAAGTTAAGCTCTGTCGTGCCGAAGATACTTGAGTGGCGACGCTCCGGGACAATAGGTATTCGCCAACACACAAGGTTAGTTTCAAACTAACCTTGTCTATTTTCCTCCATAGCTCAGTCGGTAGAGCACCTGACTGTTAATCAGGGTGTCACTGGTTCGAGTCCAGTTGGGGGAGCCATAATGGGGCAACAATTTTGCACCCTAACACAAAAGTCCTTGA
>JAFXIB010000025.1 GCA_017533505.1 Clostridia bacterium
CCAGTCAACTCATCAAGCATTGATGCTGTGCTTATTACGCACGCGCACATTGACCATAGTGGACTACTACCACTACTCTACAAAAAAGGTTATCGTGGCAAAATCTTTATGACGCGTGGCACAAGGGACCTTACAAAGATACTCCTTCTTGACAGCGCGCACATACAAGAATTTGAAGCGGAGTGGCGCAATCGTAAGGCAAAGCGTGGCTCTCATCCACAATATGAGCCCCTTTACACAAAGGCCGATGCAGAAGGTGTAATCAAAAACTTGAGGGGTGTTGATTACCTAAAGCCAATTGATGTAACGGACAATGTCCGAGCAAGGTTTATTGATGCTGGACACCTACTTGGCTCAAGCTATATTGAGCTGACTGCAACCGAAGATGGCGTAACGAAAAAAATACTATTCTCTGGTGATATTGGCAATCGCAACAAACCAATTATAAGATGTCCCGAAGCTCCCCCTTCTGCTGACTATGTTATAATGGAGTCCACATATGGCGACAGATACCATGGTGTAGACCCCGATTATAGTGTAAATCTTGCAAAAATCATAGAGCAAACCTTTGCAAAGGGTGGTAATGTTGTAATACCAACATTTGCAGTGGGTAGAATGCAAGAAATGCTTTACTTCCTACGCGATATCAAGACGCGCAATTTGTGCCCTAATTTCCCCGATTTTACCGTCTATGTTGATAGTCCACTTGCAGTTGAAGCCACCAACATTTACAACAAGAATGTTGAGGAGTGTTGTGACGACGAAACTTGTGCTCTTATAAATGAAGGGATAAACCCAATTACATTTAGGGGACTAAAGGTTAGTGTTACAGCAGACGATAGTAAGCTGATAAACAAAAGCTACGAGCCAAAAGTAATACTATCAGCATCTGGCATGTGTGAAGCAGGCAGAATCAGACACCACCTAAAACACAATTTGTGGCGCAAGGAAAGCACAATCGTCTTTGTAGGATATCAAGTGAAGGGAACGCTTGGTGCAATGCTTCTTGAAGGTGCTGACAGCATAAAGCTATTTGGCGAAGTGATAAAGGTTCGTGCTGATATAGTAAAATTGGAAGGCACAAGCTCTCACGCAGACCGAGATGCCCTACTAAACTGGATAAAGGGAATTGATACCCCTAAACAAGTATTTGTAACACACGGAGAGGACAGCGTTGCAGAAGCCTTTGCAGAAAGTTTAAGTCTGGAGCATGGTATCCCTGCTGTTGCACCATATAACGGAGCAGTATACGATTTAATCAAAAACGAATTCATCTTCCAAGGCAACACTATCAAAAAGCAAAATACTCGTCGCCAAGAAGAAAATGAACGCTTCAACACATCGACGGTATATGGCATGCTCAAGCAAACGGCAAGCACCCTTACAAAGCTCATTCCCACTCTTGAAGGCAGAGCAAACAGAGAGCTACGAGAACTCAACAAGGAACTAAAAGCTTTGATTGAAAAATATAAATGATATCTAAATACAAAACGCGATTATTTAGATGAGATACAAACAAAAAAGAAAATCCACGACGGAAATTTGACTCACCGTAAATGCCCGAGTGGATTTTTGTGTTTTGTGATGTAGGTCGCTAAAAAAGGTTACGCGAACAAAACGCGACAGTTTAGATGAGATCCGAGCAAAACAAAATCCCCCAATGGGAGTGTACTAATGCGTACATGACCTGCAGAGGGATTGTGGTTTTGTGAAGTAGGTCGCTAAAATGTCGCGTTTTAGTTGTGTTTGTCGCCAATCTTTTTAATAACTCTATAGATTACATTTAGCCCTTTATCAAGAGTATCGGTGGTAAATCTATCGGATACATCTTTGCAGGTATGATAGTATTCGGTGGTGGTGGGGTTTTGTGCAGCGATAGTTACACTTGGTACACCACTATTGCAGAAAGGAGTAGCATCACAACCACCTACTGGGTTGTACATATTCTTTGCATCATTGATGCCGATTTCTTTGTAAGCTTCATGTACAAAACCAATGAGTTCCTTATCAAACTTGGTACCTTGCAAAAGGTCGCCGATGATAACTTCAAAATAATCGGGGTCAGCGATAGAGTCAACATTGATAAAGTAGCTCTTTCCGTCTTGGATTTCTGCTTTGTGCTTCTTTACGAAATCAAGGCTACCTTTAAGACTGCTTTCTTCTGCACCAAAGCCAAGATATACAAGGCGCATGCCCTTTGGCATATCTTCGGGGTGTTCCTTAAAGTACTTCATTATCATCATATTGGAGCCAATACCGGTTAGGTTATCCATTGCGCCGGGGCTACCAAGAGTTTTGTCGCCGGTAACATATTGGGAAATCCAATAGAAACCTGGTATGATTGCAATTGGGATAAGCATTGTGCAAAGGTTGACAGCTTTGTATGCCTCATAACCAAATACCATAAACTCGTTTAGAATACGAACGATGCTGATACCAATCATCAAAATATCGCCAACAAGACCATAAGCTGTCTTGGGGATAGCAGTGTTTGGATTGCGAAGGGATAGCTTCCAGCACCAACAAGTATCATAGTGTGCGCCAAGATAAACTGTACATTTTACTTCTTCGCCATCTTGTGGTGGAAGTTCAGCAATGATATTTGATGACTTCTCGTGCTTGAAGCAGAGGTCAAAAATACCTGTATAGCGCACGATTTGGAGTAGTGCAAAGGTGATGATGCAAGTGAACATAAAACCTGCAAGAACGGTACCATACAAGCCACCTATGTAATATATTACCATTGATAGCAGTCCTGCATAGCCAAGGTAGCAAATTGCACCTATACTTGCACGAGGGGCAAAAAGGAAGCTTTCAGTCTTGGAGTCAAGACCTACTCTGTCCTTGAGTTCTTGCTGAATTTTTACGCAAGCAGCTTTTTCTTCGTCAGTACCGGGTAGGCGTGGACCGTCTGCCTCGATTTTTTTGACGAATTCCATGGTTTCATCGGCGTACTTTTTGAACATATTTTCCTCTTCCTTTGATAAAAAGTATTGTCGGTATTATACCATAGGTATAAGGGGATTGACAAGCCCCTATTTTACAAGGGCAAGCCCTTGTGTTTTCTATAAAGTTCTTCAACTGCAATATTGTACTTGCAACTCCATTTTACTTCGCTGAAGTGGAAGCGATTTACAACAGTATCAATTGTAAGGTCAATGGCTTCGGAGTTTTTATGTACAATGGTTGCTTGCTTTAAGGTAGGAACTTCAATGACAACTTCTTCGCCATTATCATATCTTGTACCCTTAAAGCCAATATAGTCGTGGTTGAGATAAAAATCACCCCTACCAAGCTCTACATAATTGTGATTTTCGTCAGCTTGCTCCCAAACAACATCATGGCGCATCTCAAAGTTTTCGTCTTCGATTTCCTTGCGTACACTTTCGCGCTCGTACTCATACCATAGGTCAATGCGCTCAAATGCTACAGAGTCACCAACAGGGATAAGCTCGCCATACTCGGTATACTCAACCTTGTTGCCACACTTTTCGCAAGTAAGGTAGTGTGCATCGGATACATTTTCGTATTCAGCACCACACTTTGGACACTTATAAAGGATATAATGCAAACCTTCTGCTGGGTTCTTTGCCTTAAAGCGAAGGTTGTTTTCTCTTTGATACAAGCAGTCATTGAATTGGAATTTTTCCTTGATTACTGCGTATATTTCCTTGTCGCTCAAGGTTTCGATTTGCTCTTTTGTAAAGAGTAGCTCGCTAACATTGGTTACTGTGCCATACTTAAAGCCATTATACCATCTTGGACGAGCGCAATATCCACCATTGTTGTGGCAGAATACTACATCGGCTTTAAGAAGCTTTAGGAGCTTTGCAAGACTTTCGGGAATATAATACATGCCCCTACCATCAAGGGTAAACTTGCCTTCTGGGAATAGAGCCAAACTACATCCCTTGTCGACAGCCCTCTTCATGGAGCGAATGGATGCAAGATCCATTTCGAATTGGTTGATGGGCAAAAGACCGATTGCTTTGGCAAATGGCTTGAGAACATTCCAAGTCATAACATCACGGCCACATACGATGTTGAGTGATACAGGACTCATAGTGAGCATCATCATTGCAACATCCATTATACAGCTGTGAGTACCCAAGCATACAAAGGGACCTTTGCGTCCCTTGATTGCAGGATCTTTTTTGAATTTTGCGTTTATCCATATTTTGCCAAGTATCCTACCTGTAAGAATAAGCAAAGGGTAAATCAACTTGTTAGGCTTATTTGGCACAAAATTTTTGATATCGTCGGTCTTTTTTGGGGTTTTCATGCTCTTATTTTAGGTTTTCGGGGTTGAGGCACTCAAGCTCTGGAAGAACGAATCTGCCGTCCTTACGGATGAGTACATCGTCAAAGTAGATTTCTCCGCCGCCGTACTCGGGAGTTTGGATTAGTACAAGGTCCCAGTGAACAGCTGATACATTGCCATTGTCACAATCATCATAACAGCTACCGGGAGTAAAGTGAATGGAGCCAGCTATCTTTTCGTCAAATAGAATGTCGCCCATTGGGTTGTTGATGAATGGGTTTACGCCAAGAGCAAATTCGCCAACATAGCGTGCGCCTTCGTCGGTATCAAAGATTGCATTGACAGCAGCTGTATCGTTTGCAGTAGCGTTAACAATCTTACCATCCTTGAACTCAAGACGAACATCTTTGAATTCGATACCATTTTCTACGCTTGGTGCATTGTAGTGAATATAGCCGTTAACAGAATTCTTGACAGGTGCTGAATAGATTTCGCCATCTGGGATATTCATATGACCTGCACACTTCTTGGAGCCAATACCCTTGATGCTGAATGTAAGGTCGGTATCAACTGCAGTAAGACGAACTTTGTCAGTCTTATCAAGAAGTTCCTTGAGTGCGTCCATAGCCTTGTCCATCTTTGCATAGTCAAGGTTGCATACATTAAAGTAGAAGTCTTCAAATGCTTCTGTGGACATACGAGCTTGCTCTGCCATACCTTCGTTTGGATAACGGAGAACTACCCACTTGGTTTGAGCTACTCTCAATTCATGATGTACATGGTGTGAGTAAATACGATTGTAAATGCCCATCTTTTCTGGGTCAACATCACTGAGTTCATAGCAGTTGTTGCCACCACGGATACCAATGTATGCATCCATTTCTGCCATACGAGCACCATCGAACTTTGCCATGAGTGTTGCAAGTTCTTCGGTCATGCCCATACGAAGAGCGCGTGCAACGCGGTTGTCTTCCATATGAACAAAGGGTAGACCACCAACTTTATAAACTTCCTTAACGATTGCGTTTACCAACATATAGTCGATACCACGAGCTTCGATAAGGATTTTTTCACCTTTTTGAAGGTTACAAGAATAGTTTACGAGGACATTTGCGAGTTTTTCAATTCTTTGATCAACCATTTCTTTTTTCCTTTATATGCTAATTTTTTTATTTTTCTTCTTTCTTTTTGCGCTCACGCTTTACAGGATAAACAAGGTTTTCCTTCTTGGGAGCTATCATGATATTGTAGTACATTGTTGCATCAACCTTTGCTTCTTCAAGGTCCATGTCAATGCAGAATCCACATTCCTTTGGTGTAGCTGCAGGAATTTCGCCTTCGTAGTCAGATACAAAGTCAAAGGTTCTTTCGATGAGGGGAAGGATGTCGTGAGAATCAAGGTCACCTACCATTAGTAGATAGAAACCTGTTCTGCAACCCATAGGTCCAAAATATAAAACATGGTCGCCCCATAGTGGATCGGAACGAAGATATGTTGCTATTAGATGCTCCAATGCGTGTATTGAACCAGTGGTCATAACTTCATCATGATAGGGACGCTTCATGCGAATATCAAATGTTGTGATGCAGTTTGAGCCAATTATATCCTTTCTGCTTACGAATAAACCACACTTAAGTTTGGTATGGTCAACCTTAAAACTTGCTACATTAGAGGTGTCGAGTTCCATAGTGTTCTCCTATACAAATAATCATACATGATTATTGTACTACACTTTCTCTTTCATTACAAGCATATTTTTTTGTTTTTCGTCCCCTATTAAAATTACGCTTAAATCTGTTAGCTTTTTTGTAAAAGGCAAAAGTATGATGGTGGTGAGGGCATTAAATACAATATGGAAGTAGGCAATTATCACCGAAACAGACAAATTTTCAAACAAATTGACTACTTTTGAGCCAAATAATATGACAAAAGGCAAAAATATTATTACACCTATTGCGTTAAAAAGTAGGTTGATGAGTGCTGTGCGTTTGGCATTGACTTGCCCACCAATTGAAGCAAGCAATGCTGTCATACAAGAACCAATGTTCCCACCCATAATGAGATAAAAGGCACCAGTAACAGGCATAATGCCAAGATGTGCAAAGGTTATAACAATACCAGTTAAAGCTGATGAACTTTGGATTATGGCAGTAAAAACAGCGCCAAGAAGCAAAAGGAAAAAGGGACTGTTGATAGAATTGAACAATGCGCCAAAGGAAGAAATTTGGCTGAGCGCTGAAGAAGATAGCTTAATGATATCAAGACCGATAAACATCAATCCAGCGCTACCAATTATCCAGCCAAGGGAAGTGAGTCTTTCATTTTTATCTGTCATCACAAACATTACACCGATGAAAGTTAAAAAGGCAAAAAACTCCCCAATGGGAAGGTAATTGAAAGAAATGATAAGTGCAGTAAAGGTGGTACCTATGTTTGCGCCCATAATTATGCATGTTGCTTGCAAAAGAGTTATGATACCACTATTGACAAGCGAAACAAGTATAACCGTTGTCGCTGACGAGCTTTGTAGTACAGCAGCAGAACCGACACCCACCCCTACCGACATTATTTTTGAAGTGGAAATTTTGTTGAATAGTTTTTCTATCCTACCACCAGCAACACTTTGTAGATGCTTTGATATCAACTTCATACCAAGCAAAAAGGTACCTATGCCCGAAAACAACGAAAGTATCTCACCTATCATACATAAATTTTATGCTATGACAATATTGATTATGAAAAACACATTGTTATTGGGTTTTTAGGTACCTTAACACTCAAATTTAGTTAACTAATTTAATTAATAATTGAAAACTATAATTTCACTAAAAATGTCTGATTTTATATAAAATACAATCTAAAAGTAAGACCCCGTAGGGTTAAAGCACTTGATGTACTTTCCCAAACGGGGTCTTGGTTTTAACAAACTATTGTGCTAAAATTTAACTGTTTTATTGTCCGCCTGTCTTTTCAAGACGATAGCAAGGATACAAACGGATGTCATAGTTATATGCTTCATCGAGGAGAACTGGGTACTTGAAGTTTTCGTCAACATACCAGCCAATGAAGGTATAAGTATATGTGGTGTTACCATTTTTGTATACTATACTATCAATAATACCAGAGCCAGAATTAGCCATCTCAAAGTTCTTACTTTCATATTCAGGAATATTGTTCCATCTTTGGTCTGCAACACCTGCTACTGGGTAGCCGTTCTTATCAGTATTTTGGGTGCAAACTGTGCCGATTTCATCAGATGTGCCAAGGGTTTTGGTTTCACAAGCTTCGTCTGCCTTGTAGCTCATCTTGTAGCTACCTGCTGCTTTTGCTTCAGTTGAAGTTACACTTGTTGCAGTTGCAATTGCGCCATAGAACTTTGCAGGGTCAATGAAGTCTGCTTCGTTGATAGCCTTGAATGTTACAACAGCTTGACCAGCCATATAACGAAGAACTACTTCGTGGGTGTCAAGTAGACGGGATAGTGCCCAATCGGTGTCGTATTCTTCAGTACACTCTGCATGAGTGCCATATGGACAGTCTAGAACATCAAGTGCGACACCACATGACCATTCCTTGCGGATAAGGGTGTCTTCAAAGTATTCGTCAACCGGCTTGGAGTTACCGCTTTTGCAGTATGCTACATAGTCTTTTGCAAGAGTTTCTTTGATGTTGCTCTTTACGCCGGCCCAGTCAGCATTGTTTGCTGCGTTTACTTGGTCGTTTGCAGTACCGATTGTGTAGTTAGCATCAAGGTTGATGAACTTTGCATCGTTTCTGCCAGCATCTTCTTCAAGATCATAATATGCTTCAACTTCCCAAGTGTTATATACACTACCATTCTTGATATCTTCATATCTCAAGCCAGTTGCTTGAAGGAATCTGTCCATTGCAAGATAGTAAGTAACTTCATCTTTCTTTGCTGCTTGGATAGAACGGATAGAGTCAGCAGAATAAGAACGAACTTGATATTGTAGTGCCTTTGTTAGGTCAGCAGTGGTGATTGTTGCGTGGTTGATTGCGTAGTCTTGGCTCTTGAGTTGAGCAAGTTCATATTCAACCTTCTTAATTCTAATATTGTTTTGTTTAGACGCTTGAGTATCCTCACTTAGGCTATTCCAATCCTTTGACTTTGCGTTGAAGTTGAGAACAACTTTATCATCTGCTGTGTACTCCCAGTTTACATCTGAAAGCTTCAATGTGCTTTCCAAACCTTGAGCACAGCCCTTTTGCATTTCTGCTGAATATGTGAGGTCATCGCCAACCTTGTCAATACCATCTTTGTATTGGCCCTTTGTTAGTGACTCACCAATAGAGGTTGTTGCTCCACCAACATAAACATCAAGGTCCTTTTCTTCTTGAACAGATTGGAAGGTTAGTTGAACGGTATAATATTTTTGATAACAAGCATAGGAGTAACGATATGCTTCTTTGTAGTGTCTTCTATCGTAATTGCGATAACGGATAGTTTCTGCATCGGTATCAAAGTAGCTCTTGTGGTTTAGTTCAAGGAAGTCTTGGTACTCGGTAACAGTGCCAATACGATCGTTCTTAACCATCTTGGAGTCGTCAAATACTTCGTAATCGCGCTTTTGATATTGATAATAATAGCCATATAGGCTCATCATTGTCTTCTTTTGAATTGCCTTGTAGGTATTGTTGTTGAATTGTGTGATGTTGTCATCCATGAATGCCAAGAAATAGCTCAAGGTTTCGTGGTCAAACATTTCGTAACGGATATAATCCATGATTTCAACAGTTGCATCATGTGCATTGTTGTATGCAGGGATCATTACGGACTCAATAACTTCAATAGCGTAGCTTACAAGTTCGATTGCACAACGAGCAAATTGATCTGCTTCTTCTTCAAAGATAGCAAAGATTTCGCCATAAATCTTTCTCTTTTTGCGATTGATTGCATCTTGTACTTCTTCTTCGGTATCAAAGATGTGGTCAGCATAAGAGGTATCGTCTTCGTATGCATCAAAATCGTCATAGATTTCTTGGAGCTCTTCGAGTTGAGCATAGTCTTCAAGTGCACTTGCTTCGCCGATAGTATATACATAACCAGTACCCTTGCCACGATCTTCATATTCTTCGTCATCACGGCAGATGTACTTTACTACACCATCAGTTCTCTTTTCTTCAACACGAGCTTCACTCATTCTTTGGATAAAGTCTTCTGCAGTTGCATATACAAAAATCCTTTGAACAGTGTTTGCACTTTCGTCATCAATCCAGTTTCCTTCAACATCAAAGTAACCAATGTTGGATTGTCTTTCTGGGGTACCAGGATTCTTGATTGATTCTGCCCATGCACCAAATGATACATAGAAAGCCTTCATTTCTTCAGCAGTCTCTGGCCAATCGGTGGGATCCCTGCTATCAATCCAATCAATCCTTTCTTCATCTTGCTTTTCTTCAAGATCCATGATCCACTCTTGTCTCTTTTGAGATGAATAGGTTGATGTTCCTTCTTGATAGTACTTGGAATCTGCACCATAGTCGATCATATCGGGTAGAGTTTCGATAACAACAGTATTCTTATCAGGTCTATTGTCATCAATTTTGTCCTTGTTTCCACCGTTACAAGCAACGATACTGAATCCGATAGATGCTACTAAAGTTAATACTAAAAGAACTATTAGTAATTTTCTTTTCATAACATTTTCTCCTATTTTGTTATTTTTTTACTATATAGCCAACAACTATTGTTGTTTAACCCTAATTTGAGCCGTCACTCATCTTGAGTGCGTAATTGCT
The DNA here is from genome assembly GCA_017533505.1 of Clostridia bacterium. Lineage (GTDB taxonomy): Bacteria > Bacillota > Clostridia > Christensenellales > DTU072 > Stercoripulliclostridium_A. Next base: position 10,023 of record JAFXIB010000025.1, read on the forward strand.
CCAGCCTGGAGCTGTTCTGAATGCATCAATGTAATCTGCTGGAATCATAATCCTTCTTACATTGTCAAGTGCGCCTTCTGCAATGGTGATTGCACTTGGATCGGTTGCTACTATATAAAGATCACCAATTGACAAGCCTTCAAATGCTGTTGCTGAAATATGTTGTACAGCACTTGGTAGGAAGATAGAACTGGTAGTATTGCCAGCATAGAACAAGAACTTGCCATCAATGATAAAGCAACTTTCAAGTTCGCCAGTGAAGGTGGTATCCTTCTTGAGGTTGTTGAGCCATGCTGTATCCTTGAATGCATCCTTGCCGATACCTTCGATGTACTCTGGGAACTTGACGGTAGCAAGGTTTGTGCATCCTGCAAATACACCAGCAGGAATTACATAGAATTCTGGGACAGCTTCAAAGCTTACAGAAGTGATGGTTGTATTGCCTACAAATGCTCCTTGAGCGATGGTATCAATACCACCAGGAATGAGAACTTCGCCACTTGTACCGATGTAAGCAAGAATCTTGGTTCCTACTGTTACAAAGTCTGTTGTGCCTTGTAGGTTGGTCTTCCATGCAGTGCCTTCAAATGCGCCCATATCAAGAGTTTCAAGAGTGCTACGGAAGGTTACATCCTTGAGGTTTGCGCATCCTACGAATGTCTCGCCCTTGATGGATGCAATGTTTGTACCATTTGCAAATGCAAGTGATGTGATTTGCTCATTGCCCTTGAATACATAGTCATAAATGTAAGTTACGGTTGATGGGATAAGGATGTCAGTTGAAGTACCCTTATACTCAATAAGCATACCATTTACAACAACATATGCACCTTGCTTTGCCAACCATTGAGTATTAGCAAATGCGTTCTTACCTACATTGAATGCCACTCTTGGGAATGTGATATTTGTGAGTGAAATACAATCCTTGAATGCTTCTTCTGGGATATCTACACCAGCGCCTTGAGCGAACTCAATACTTGTGATGTTTCTATTGCCCTTGAATACATCTCTTGCAAAGCTTTGTACTGTTGCAGGAATCTTTACGGTTGTACCTTCTGCAATGTAAGCAAGGAGCTTGCCACTTGCTGTGACGATTAGGTCATCGGTGTTGCCGTTTTGCCATTTAGTATTATAGAACGCGCGCTTACCTATATAGTCAATCTTATCTGTAAATGTAATATCGCGTAGGTTGAGTGCGTTACGGAAAGCATTTTCTTCAATTGTCAAAGAACCTGTTACCTTGCTGAAGTCGATGCTTGTGATGTTTTCGTTACCAGTAAAGATACCTTCTGGGATATATGTTACATCCTTTGGTAGTACAACTTCTGGGTTATGGTACTCAAACTTAACAAGATGGCCACCTACTACCAAGAAAATGTTGTCAGTTTGCTCTTCGCCATCAGGTGCTACACCATTCAAGTTAGCTCTTTCATAGTCTGTACCAAGGAATGCATCCTTTCCAATGCTTTGGATGTACTCATCACCAATTAGTTGATATAGACTTGTACCAACAAAGGCCCTTTCGCCAATAGCAATTTCGCCATTGATAAATACTGTGTCGATATAAGCATTGCCAGCAAAGACATCAGAGTTGATGTATCTTACTGTGCTTGGGATATTTACGGTTGAATCGCTACCATTGTATGCAACAAGTGCAACATCATTTACGATTACGAAATCGTCAGTTTGAGCGTTAAGCCATGCAGTGCCACTGAATGCGCCTGCTCCAATATAAGTGGTGTAATCGCTGAATACTACATTTGCAAGGGTTTCCAATCCACTGAATGCATCTTCAACAATGCTTTCGATGGTGGTTGCACTCATATCAAGTGATACGATTTGCTTGCCATCGAACACACCCTTGTTGATAGCGCTGATGCCTTCTGGAAGCACAACATTTGTTGATGTTCCGTTGTATCTTACGAGCTTGCCATTGAGAACAACAAAATCACTTGCTGTTTGCTTGATAAGCCATGGTGTGCCCGCAAATGCGTTATCACCGATGTTGGTAATGTTGTCTACCAAAGTAACCAAACTCAACGATGTACAGCCTTCAAATGCGCCAGCTGGGATTTCAGTGAGCTTGCCTTCAACAAAGATTAGTTGTGATAGCGATGTTACACCACTAAATGCTGTTGGCATAATTTCGGTTACATCACTTGGTACTCTGAATGTGTTTGCTGTACCTACATAAAGAACTATTCTCTTGATGCCAAAGTATGTGTCCTCATAGTAGAGTGCTGGATTTGCGCCTACTGATACAAGGCTCAACCACTTGGTACCTTCAAGAGCACTTCTTTCGATATGAGTAATGTACTCATTCAGTATGATTTCTTCAAGATTTACGCAATCACGGAACCAGTTTGCACCAATTGTATCAATTACGCAGTTGGTATCAAATGTAATTGATGTAATGGTATCGTTACCACTGAATACATAGGAGTTGATTGCCTTAACTTCTTCTGGGATAACAATTGCACCACCCTCGCCCTTGTAAGCAATGAGTGTGCCATCCATAATCAAGAAGTCATTGTCGTAGTTGCGTAGCCATGCAGTATTTTCAAACGCATCTTCGCCATACTTTGCGATGCTATCGCTAAATACGATGTTTGCAAGGTTTTCACAATCCTTAAAGCAGTTTGCTGGGATATCTGTCAAGGTAACATTTGCACCAAATGTAATGCTCTTGATGTTCTTGTTACCACTGAATGCGTCAGCTGAAATACCAGTTGCGTTATCTATAACGACATGTTCGTCATCACCAACATATTTAATAACTACTCGGCTATTACCACTCGCACCAGCATATACGATACCATTTGAGTTAACTGTTCTATTTTCGTACCAAGCTGTGCCAACAAATGCCCTTGCACCAATACTCCTAATATAATATGGCACAGAAACATTTTCTACAGCAGTCCAGCCGTATGCATATTCTTCTACAATTGTCGTAACGGTTTCCTCATCGTAGAATGATAATGCTTTAATATTATCCAAAGGCTCATCTGAACCAATCAATGTGCTTAACTTAACTTGACCATTGGTGCGAACAGACTCAACCTTGGACATAATTGAGTACATTTCTTGTTGAGAAATCTTTGCGCCAGAAGCAATGTTTAGGTTGGTTACGGTGATACCAGGATTGGTTGCGCCATAAGTTACTCCGTCTATTACAAAGCTCTTTGTCATAGCTACAAGAGCATCTTCGGTAACAGAGATGATGTTTGAAGTCAAGGTATATGAGCTACTGATTGTATTCTTTTGATATAGTATGGTCTTAAGTGCACTACCAAGGGTTACATCTTGACCACTTGCAAGTGCCTTTGCAAACCACTTGGTGTTGAAGAATGCATCTTTGCCAACATTAACAAGTGTTGTGGGTAAAGAAACTGTTTCAAGATTTACAGCGCCATTGAATGCCTCTTCGCAAATAGTTGTCAAAATGCTATCTGTGCTATGACCAATTTTCTTGATATACTCATTGCCAGCAAATGCTCCAACAGCAATCTTCTTAATCTTTGATGGGATAATGAATTCTTCTGCTGTGCCATAGTATTTGATAAGGGTAATACCTTCTTTTGCATCGGTACCAGATACTTGTAGCATATCGTTTTCAGCAACGATTTGAGTTCCTTCAAATGCGTTAGGTGAAATAATACGCATTGAGCTTGGCAATGTAACATTCGTGAGGTTCTTACATCCAGCAAATGCATAGTCATAAATGCTGTGAGCCTTGCTGTTTTCAAGTGAGAAGCTGATTTCGGATGCTCCTACATTAGACTTCCAGTTTGCTCCATCGTAATTGCTGAATGCACCGGTATTGACGATTAGTACTTGGTCTGGAACACGGATTGTAACACCAGCTGTACCCTTATACTTGTAGAGCAATGAGCCACCAAGCACGACAAACTCGCCATATGTTGATGAATTATAATTCTTATACCAAGCAGTATCTTCAAGTGAGTTGATACCAACTTTCTTGATTGATTGTGGGAATGTAATTTCGCTGATATTTGACCAGCCTATGAGCATTTCGTCAACAGTTTCGGTTACACCATCAACAATGCTTACTGCACTTAAAGTTGTAAACTTTGTGGAGTCACCAAGCAAGTCGTTGAGCAGTACAGAGCCATCATAAGCTATCTCGCGTACGCTATGCGTCTTAAATATATTGATAAGGTCATCGCTACTGATTTGTCTACCAGCAATGTTGATATCACGGATTGTGATGGTATCAATATCACCAAGGTTGGTAAATGTATGTTTATTTATTGTAGCAAGCAATGAGATTGAAACATCACTTACTGAACTCATAAATACATTGTTACCAAGACTGGATACAGCATATTCGGTGCTTCGTAGGTTATGGTTGATGGAACACTGATATCGGTGGTTTCAACAATATCTTGCAAGGTTTCTACGCCACTTTCTATTGTATAGTTTTCGGTGTAGACACGGCTCAAAAGCATTTGCTTGCTGGTTAGATTTACAATGTATTCATTGTAAACAACCTTCTTTGTAGTAGCAGTTGCCTTTTCGCTTGCCTTTTGCTTGATATGTACTATACCGCTATCGCTAATTGGTTTTACACTTGACCAGTTTGTTGCATTTATGTAGCTTCCATGTGCGCTTGCAGGAACATAAACTTGCATACCATCATCATTGATTTGGTTAGCATCAAAGCTTTGAAGTGCAAGAGATGGAACATCAGTACCTTCAAAGAATACCTTTGTAAGCTTGCTTGCGCCATAGAATGCTTTGTTGCCTACTTTCTTTACGGAAGCTGGTACATAAACGATTTCAATGAACTCATCGTTCTCAAAGATGCTACCATTGATTTCGGTTACATTGTCACCAATTTCAAGAATGCTGTTCTTGCCCTTGTAGTCAACAAGGTTACCACCGAGCACAACAACAAATTCGCTGTCAAGGTCTGCCATCCACTTGGTGTTACGGAATGCTTTTGCTCCAATACTTGTAATAGTAGCAGATGCAATATCTTCTGTTTCTTCCAAGTTATAGATAGTACCATCAATAGTAACTGTGATGTTTTCTACATATTGGTTATTTTCAAGGAAACTGTTGACAATCGTGCTTTCGGTTTGAAGGATATTAACAGTCTTGATGTTTTCTGGGAGTATGCCACCGATAAGATTGCTTATAGCAATTGATGAAACGGTATTCAAGGTGGAGATGCCACTATTTTGAGTTAGCAAGCTCATCATAGCTGCTGGCTGTACCCTGTGGTTTGCGTTTGCATTGTTATATATTGTTAGCTCTTCAAGGAAGGTAACGCCAGCAAATGCATTGTCGCCTGTGTTAAGGATGCGTGATGAGTAGCCAAGTGAAGTCAATGTTCTTGGCAATGCATAGTCAGCAATTTCGTAAACGCCCTTGTTATTTAGGTTTTCGGGAACAGTTAGGGTTTGTCCTGCAGTTAGTGACTTGATAAGCATAATGCCTGTACTACTAATTGCATCACTATAAACCCACTTTTGATCGGCTGTTTCGCCATCAAACAATACAAGGTTAGCAACTTGAACGAACTTATAAGTAGATGGCCATGTGGAGATGTTTGCAGTATTATTTACATAGAAATTGATATTGCTACGAGCATCGCTAAATACATGGGTACCAGCTTGATTGCTACCATATAGATTTGGTAGAACATCGCCAAACAATACGATAGTTGCAAGCTTGGTGTCCCCTGCAAATGACCTATTAGAAAGAATTTCTATGCTTGCTGGTAGTACCAATGACTCAAGATTTACGCAGTTTTCAAATGCGCTTTCCCCTATTATAGTGAGTTTTGCGCTTGCTGGATTTTGTACATAAACTTGTCTTAATGAAGTATTGTTCTTGAATGCAGAAGGAGTGATACTTGTTACGGTTTCTGGAATCATAACAACAGCTTCACTGCCACGATAACGATAAAGGATACCATTACCTACAATAACCATATCGCTATTATTTACGCTCAACCACTTGGTGCCATCAAATGCACCTTGACCAATGGTTGTTACGCTGTTTGGAAGTTCTTTGCCATCACTATCGCCACCATTAACTTCAAATGTAGCAAGAGAAATAGCTCCATTGAATGCGTTTGCACCGATGGTGGTAAGATTTTCTTTCTTGGAGTTATCAAAGGTTACTTTAATAAGAGCAGTACAATTCAAGAAGGCATTGTCGCCGATTTCTCTTATAGTTCCATTGATAGTTACATTTTGGACATATACGCAGTTTGCAAGGAAGCCTGCGATGATAGTATTGTGGGTATCAAGTGTTTCAACATTTGTAAGAGCTGTTGGAGCTGCGCCACCGAACAACTCTGAAATAGTAATGCTTGGGGAGATTGCAAGAGTATCAAGAGATGCAACCTTGGTATAAGCATCGTAAATGTAAGATGAATTGATAGCATTTGAGTCGGTTACGGAAATAATCAACTTCTTAAGGTTATCTGCAGAGTCAAATGTATATTGACTGATTGCGATGCTTGAAAGCATTTCGATTGAATTAACTGTGCTATCAAAGCAATAGTCACCTATTGTGGAAACTCTAATGTTGTTACCAATTGAAACGGTAAGGTCTTCTGGGATTTCAAGCTCGGAATCGGTTCCAAGATATTGTACCAAAATGATGTAACCATCAGTACCGAGCTTATATGACCACTTTCCGTCAAGAGAAATGAGATTTACATCACAAATCTTGTCGTTTAGTAGCTTCCAGTTTGCATTGCCAGCAGGACCTGTATAACTTGCTACATTTGGAACATAGATTCTGAAAGCCTTTTGTAGTGATGTATTGTTTTGGAATACATTTGCGCCAAGGTTTGCTGGAGCATTCTTGCTGAATACTGCATATCTCAAATTATTTGCGCCTGCAAATGCATTGTCGCCTATTGCAGTAACATTTTGAGGAATATAAATTTCAGTTAGAGCCAAGCAGTTGAAGAATGCACCACTTTCGATAGTTTCCAAAGTGCTTGGCAATGTGAATGTTGTCTTTTGACCATTTACAACAGAGTACTTTAAGCTGGTGTTTCGTGCAAAAGCATTCTTGCCAATAGTAACAACACTGGACTTATCACCAAAGGTTACGGTTTCAAGTGCTGTTGCGCCACTGAATGCGTTATCAGGAATGATTGTTACCAATTCGGGGATAGTAATCTCGGTTAGCGCTCTCATATTCATGAATGCACTTGGTCCGATATTAATCAAAGTGTTTGGTAAGCTTATCTTTTGGATGTTGAAGTTCTTGGTGGTGTCAGCAAAAGCCTCTGCTCCGATAGAATCAACAGGTAGTCCGTAACGATAGTTTGGAACAATGATTTCGGTATTAGAAGTATTATATCCAGCAGTGAATCCGGTTACAGAATATGCTGTACCAGTTTCGTTTAGAGCATAATCCAAACCAACCGTACCATTGTAACTTGCCTCCCATTTTGCATAGAGAGTGATGTCACTTGTAACTGGAGTACCAAATGTGTACTTTGTATCAAAGCTTGAATCAAGATACCAGCCAAGGAATACATAGCTTTCTCTAACACCAATTTCAGGAGCAACACTTAATGCATTATACTCATAAATATCGTCTTCCAGCGAAGCACTATAATTGGTTACATAGCTTATAGTAAAGGTGGATGTTTCATGTCTTGCAACAAAGATGGTTTCTGCTTGAATTGCATAGAAAACATTGCCACTGAATGCAATTGATGTTAAATCAGTGATAACATCATTTGATGCTTCGTCAAGCTTCCAGCCATCAGCAGTTGGATACAACCTTACCTTTTCGATAGTATTCCAATTTCTGTTGATTTGATTGCCAAGTGTTGCAACAGCCATTGTGGAGTAGTAAACTTCGTTACCCTTGATAATCAATGATGCAACTGCGCCGTCCCCTACTTGGTAAACGCCAGCATTTGTACCATTTGCATTGTCATAAATCCAGCATGCGCTGTCAGCATCGTACTTAATGTTCAAAGTACCAACATTCCAACCCAAGAAGTCCTTGCCTTCTTTTGCAGTTTGAGAAACAGGGACAAGGGTGTTGATATCAACAAACTGACCATATGACAAGGTTTGACTATCAAGTTTATCAAGTCCAACTTGTTGAGAATATACATTGTTTTCTCTATCTCTAAATTCAACAGAGAACTTTTGATCAACCCAAACAGGTGCAACAACCATATTGGTTCTTACATATTCAATGGTATATGGATTGCCGTTTGCATCACTCAAAGGAGAAACGACTCTCCAACCTTGCAAGTTCTTACCTTCTTGTGTGGGAGCTTCTTTATCAGCTGGGAATACAGCTGTCTTACCATACTCAACTTGGGTGGTAATGCCAGAGCCTTCACCCCAAGTGATAGTGTATACATTTATGCTGTATACAGCATTAAAGTCGGTTGCTTGAGTGATTGTATAGTCAAGTGGTTTATCCCAATGTAGGAAAGTTCTGCCCTCAAGAACAGGGTCGTCAATTTGAACCATGTTGGCTACATTGTTACCATACTCAACTTCCATGGTGTGGTGAATTTGACCAAGGTCTTTATAGAAGTTGACGATGTATCTATTGATGGTATAAACAACTTGGATGATAGTATCTTCGGTTATAGCAGTTTCAAAATTGAATTCCGTGCTTTCTACGGAGTTGTCCTCATTACGCTTGTGCCATGTGCCTGTATGACCCTCTAAATCCGAAATTTGTGGAATGGTGGTGATGATCTCTCCATCAACAACTTTTTCGGTAGCGATTTGTGCCAAGCCATTATAGAAAGAAACATTGTGTATTTTGCGCCACTTTGCATACAAGGTCAAAGCACCATCCCCTACAACCTTTAGGGTGTCAGAATTTACATTCCACTTGTCCTCTTCCAAATAGGTATTCTCTGTATACCAGCCGTCAAAGTGATAGTTTGCATATTGGAATGCAAGCTTATCAGCATCTATACGACTATCAAACACTACATCTATTGCTTGACGATCCAAGCCATTGTTTGGATAAACATAAACTTTATAAGTGTTTGGTGTAAATACAGCAGTTACTTCGAGGTCGCTGGTAACATATTCGTAATTGACATCACCCCAGTCTTTGAAGGTATATCCCTCGCGAGTAGGCTCTTGTGGTGCAACTGCCTTTCCACCAAACTCAACTTCTTGATAATCAGTCAAATCATCTGGATTTAGTTTAATTACAGTTCTATCGTGGTTATAGAATGTTACCTTGAATTTTTTGATAACAAATGCTGCTTCTACAACAAAATCTTGGCTTACCTTTTGGAGAGTAGCATCTTCTACATCCCAAATTGCGTCATAACCTTCTCTTGTGGGAAGTGTGGGACGAGCTACACCAGCGCCATCTCTAACTTCTGCAGTGTGCCATACAATATACTCCGTTTCGTCAATTGTGATGGTTTCCTTATCTTCAACTGACTCTTGTAGTGTAATGGAGCTGTCTACCAAGAACTTGACGGTATGTATCTTTGTCCATCTTGCGTAAAGAGTTGTTTCCTTCTTGATACGGTCGGTGTTAAAGTTCCAAGCGATATCGTCGCTATCATCGGCATTCTCCACTTTTTTAGAAGCAAACCAACCATCAAAGGCATATCCTGCTCTTGATGGGTTTTCTTGTGGACGAGTAACAGGGTTATTGTATGTAATGTCTTCTGCAATAGCAAAAATTGGCTCTTCTGCATCGTAACCAAGATGGAAATAAACATCATATGTATTGATTTCATACAATGCGCAGATGTTCAAATCAGATACGATATTGGTATAGTCAAGTGACCACTTGAAGAAATGCTTGTGTGGGTCGGGACTTTGTACATCAATAGCTGCAATTTCATCAGCAAACTCAACAGCAAGGTTGGTGCCGTGTGGTACATCGTCAAATACTTTTAGTTCAAATTGAGTGATACCATCTGTTTGCATACGGTAGAATACTACCTTATACTTTGCAACTTCGTAATTGGCATAAACGGTAACATTGCTCCAAATATTAACAAAGCTCTCGCGAATACTTACGGAGCCATCAGGGTTCTTTTCTACCCAGCTACCATTTTCGCCTTCGCGATGTGGTACTGCAGGGATATCGGTTAGGGTTGCGCCTTCTTTGACATATTTTACAATGTCAGAAACGCCATTTATTTCATCAATGAAAGTGATGCTATATAGCTTTGCCCACTTTGCATAAAGGGTGGTATCCCCTACTACGCTATCAGTTTGGAAGTTCCAAAGCTCATTGTAATCTTTGCTCTTATACCAGCCGTCAAATACATAACCATCACGAGTGGGGGTATCAGGAGTTGGTATCTTTGCAATGTTTCCTACACTAATAGGCTCAATTGCAGTTGCGTTTTGTCCGGTAACAAATGTTACGGTGTACTTGATTGCTGCGTCTTCGGGAGTTCTAACATTGATAACCAAGCTTGTAGATACACCCTTATATTCCAATAGGATTGCGAACTCGCCTACCTTTTCGGTATTGAAGTTCAAAATCTTGAGGTCGTTTCTAACATCAGTGGCCTTTACGGTATAAACTTCGCCGTCAGTGCGAGTAACGACAAGCTCAAGACCCGTGAGGTCCAGTTCTTCACCAATGACATAATCAGTCTTATAAGGCACGGTACCGTCTTCATATTCCTTAACTTGAACAGAAAGCACCCCAACAGATGTACAGGATGCAAGTAGTACTACGGCAAAAGCTGTCAAAAGAATCAGCAAAATGGGAAGTCTTAGCCTTTTAGTCATTGTAATAAACCTCTTGTGCGAATATTACGAGCGAGCGTTCGCACTACACCCACTCGCGTGTGCATATATATAATAAAGCAATCGACACCAATTTGCAATACCTTTTTTAAATATTTACTTAAATTTACACGCAGGCGCTTGCGTTTATATTAAAATTTTGTTATTATACTACCATCGCGACTTATACCCTTTTGAAAGTGTGGTAGAAAAATGCTAAATAAAGAACTTCAAAATCAACTGATAAAGTTGCATAAGGAATGTTTCAACGACGGAGACTACGCCGAGTTCCTTTTTGAGCATAGAATGCCCTTTTGCAAGGCATATGTGATAGAAGAAAACGGCATGGCACTATCAGCTTGTTATGCGCGATTCTTCACATTAGTGCTTGAAGGAAAAACCATGACCATTCCTTTCCTTACGGGTGTTGCAACAGACCCAAGCCACAGATACCAAGGTCTTGCAAGAAAGGTTGTAGAAAAGGCAAAGCGTGAGCTTGCAAATGAAGGCTATCCCTTTGCAATACTACATCCATTCAACCACGACTTTTATAGGAAGCTGGGGTTTGAAACAATCAACTACAAAACCAATTTTATGCCAAGCGACACACCCTTATCGGGCGTAGAATTCAAGCTCTTTGGCATAGCCGATTTACCACTTGTAGCCGAGCTATACAACAACATCGTTGGACAAAGCTCAAGCTACAAAATACGCGATTTAGATGAGTTCCGATTGTTGATTGGCAACTCACTTGAACATGGTGGTTTGGGATATATAATTTATCAAAATGGTATCCCTAAAGGTTATATTTGGTGCGAAGATGGTGCTTGCCAAGAAGCAGTTGTCGAAAGGACCGAACTGCTAAACGGATTCCCCTTGCGCACCGATTATTCCCTAACCATAATGGGTGGCAACACCGACTACTCGATGGGTACCATCTTAGGCCTACAAAGCCTCTTGCAATCCATACCCTATTGTAAAGAGGCATCTGGTAAAGTTGACTTTACCTTTAAGGGTATAAATTATCAACTAATCGTTGAAAATGGTTGCTTTTTAAGTTTGACCAAAACGGATTCGCGTAACTTGGAGTTAAACGAAAGAGAACTCATAGCCATTTGTTTAGGACAAGGCGACAAAGTCAAGGCTAATCCGTTCAAAAATATAATACCAATGTATAATCTTGTTTGCTACGAGATATATTAAGGAGAAATATGAAAGAGATTAATCTTAAAAAACAAAACAAAATACTTTGGATAGTAATCAGCTGTATTTTGATTGTTACTATCGCAACCGGTCTATCCCTATTTGGAGTATTCTACTTCAACTATGGTACCGACCCTGTTGTAGAGGAAAATGCACAAAATGTCATCCTATTGATTGGCGATGGCATGGGCATCAACCACATCAAAACCACCGAGTTATACAACAATGGCGCAATGCTCAACATGCGCAAATTAAGTGTTACTGGTGAAGTTATGACAAGGAGTCTTTCTGCTGGCGCAACCGACTCTGCTGCAAGTGCTACCACCTATGCTACTGGCTACAAGACTTACAATGGCAGAATTAGCTACCTAAATGGCAAGCCCTTGACAACCATTGCAGAAGAAGCAATGCAAAATGGCAAAAAGGTAGGCGTAGTCGCAACAAAGGTTGTAACCGATGCTACCCCTGCTGCATTCCTTACTCACTCAAAGAGTCGCAACAATACTCTTGAAATCGCAACCCAACTCGTTGCAAGTGATGTTGATGTTTTGTTTGGTCTTAACAATGCAGAATTAAAGTCAATGGCATCATCCATTCAAACAGAAAGTCGTGATTACTGCACTACTTTTGAAGAAGTTAACTCATCAAATGCCGAAAAGATTTTTGGCTTGTTTGACGAAGATATCCCAAATATCGGTAGAAACACCCTTGCATCTCTAACCGAAACTGCACTTGATAGACTCGCAAATGACAATGGTTTCTTCTTGATGGTAGAGGGTTCAAAGATTGACTCTTACTCTCACAGCAACGATATCCAAGGTATGATTGACGAACTCAATGGCTTTGATGCAGCTGTATCACGCGCTGTTGCTTGGGCAAGAAAAAATGGTAACACCACCGTTATCGTCCTTGCAGACCACGAAACTGGCGACTTGAGAATACCAGCTGATGCAACTGCTGATATGATTAGCAACGATTGGTTCCATAAGAGCGGACACACATCACAAAACATCCACTATTTTGCATATGGCGTAGGCGTAGATAGTATGCCTGCTCTCATTGACAATACCGATGTTTACGACATTATTAAACAACTACTATTTTAAGCTAACTTTAGGAGCACTTATATGGATAAATTATTAAACATTACGGTTGGCGAAATGCTTGAAACAACTGCATCAAAATTTCCAACCAACCTTGCAATAAAATACATTGAAGTAAATTACAAACGCACATACTATCAATTCAATGCAGAAGTTGATGAATATGCAAGAGGACTCCTTGGCATGGGCATCAAAGCTGGCGACCATGTAGCGGTATGGGCAACAAACTATCCAGAATGGATGATTTTGTTCTTTGCAACTGCAAAAATAGGTGCTGTTCTTGTTACCGTAAACACCAACTACAAAGAAGCTGAACTTGAATATCTACTTTCAAACTCCGATAGTAAAGCATTGTTTATCTGTGATGGTATCAAGGATATCGACTGCGAAAAGATTATCTACTCCGTTTGCCCCGAACTTAAAAGCTCAAAGCCAGGCGAACTTAACAACGATAGACTACCTTTCCTTAAGTATGTTGTAAGCTTTGATAACTGGTATGAAGGTATGTATCATTGGTCACAAGTGCCACACTTTGGTGTACTTATCAGCGACAAAGAATTTGAAAAAGTTAAGAATGCAGTTAAGCCCGACGATGTAGTAAACATGCAATATACATCAGGTACAACCGGCTTCCCAAAGGGCGTTATGCTCACACATAACAACATCGTTAACAATGGTCTTGCAATCGGAGATTGCATGAAGTTCACCGAAAAGGATAAGCTTTGCATCCCAGTACCCTTCTTCCATTGCTTTGGTATGGTCCTTGCAATCATGGCAAGTGTAACCCACGGCACAGCAATGGTACCACTACTATGGTACACTCCAATGAAGGTTATGCATGCTATCGAATACGAAAAGTGTACAGCTGTTCATGGTGTTCCAACAATGTACATTCGTATGCTTGAGCACCGTGACTTCCATCGCTATGATTTCAGTTCACTCCGTACCGGTATTATGGCTGGCTCACCCTGCCCCATCAAGGTTATGCAAGATGTTATCGAAAAGATGAACATGAAGGAAATCACCATCACCTATGGTCAAACCGAAGCAAGCCCAGCATGTACCATGACTACAACTGATGAAACTCTTGAACATCGTGTTTCAACCGTTGGTAAAGAGCTACCATTTATGGAAACCAAAATCGTTGATGCCGAAACCGGCGAAGATGTACCAAACGGCACCCCTGGCGAATTTGTAGTTCGTGGCTACAATGTTATGAAGGGCTACTACAAGATGCCCGAAGCAACTGCTGCTGCAATTGATAAGGACGGCTGGCTACATACTGGTGATATCGCAGTTAAAGACGATGATGGCTACTACAGGATTACTGGTAGACTAAAGGATATGATTATCCGTGGTGGCGAAAACATCTTCCCCAAAGAAATCGAAGACTTCATCTACACACATCCAGATGTTGTTGATGTTCAAATCGTTGCAGTACCAAGCGAAAACCTTGGCGAAGAAGCATATGCATTTGTAACCAAGCGCCCAGGCTCAAGTGTTACACCAAAAGACATACAAAATTATGTCAAGAACAACATGGCTCGCCACAAGGTTCCAAGCTATGTAGAGTTCATCGACAAGATGCCTATGACAGCAAGTGGCAAAATTCAAAAGTTTGTACTTCGTGATATGGCAAAAAAGACTTTGGGTATCGAAAACAACAACTTTGTGTTCAAAGATACTAAATGATTAATTGAATTTCAAGGCAATAAAAAAGGACTGAATCCAGTCCTTTTTTATTGCTCAACAACTATTTCTGTCGTTTCATTTTTAAGGTCAACTATCAACCTATATGCCCCTCTCTTAATCTCAATTATGTGCTTTAGGGCATTGATTTCGGTATCTTCCAATCCAAACTCCTTGTGCAATCTTCCAAGCATCATATAGTGGTTTAGAAGCTCTTTGTTTTGGTTGTTCCATTGGTAAGGTCTACGATTGATTGGATCTTCAAATCCTTCCATTCCTATCTCGTCGCCATAGTAAATTGTGGGTACACCTGGTAGGAAAAACTGGAGCGCAGATGCCATTTTTAGGCGCCTTACACCCATTTCTCTTTCTGCATCAGTTAACACATAATCCAACTTTTCTTGCTTGGTTTTTGGAATTTTTACTTCTGCAAGCTCATTAATTATGCGCACAGTATCATGCGTTCCAATTAGGCTCATGCAACAATCAAGTGATGCTTTAGGATAGTTATCCATTATAGTAAGAACTGCCTTCTTGAACTCCAGCCCATCCTTTTTACGGATTGCATCAAGGATAGCTGTACGGAAGGGATAATTCATAACTCCGTCAAGCTCTTTACCCAAAAAATAAGTACGCTTTTCGCCATAACTTTCCTTGGTTGAAGCATCTTCCCATACTTCCCCTATCACAATGGTTTCGTCACTAACTCGCTTTGCAGCAGTCCTGATTTTTCTAACAAATGGAGTGCTTAACTCGTCTACAACATCAAGTCGCCAGCCCCTTACTCCAAGGCGAGTCCACTTATCTATGACACCATTTTCGCCAGCAATAAACTCTTGGAAACCCTCTGCTTGCCTTGATACCGTGGGCACGACAGTGCAACCCCACCAGCAATCATAAGTGTCAGGAAATTCTTCAAAAGTAAACCAGCTGTAATACTTGCTGTCCTTTGATTGATATGCTCCCTTTTCTGGATAGGTATCAAACTTGTTGAAGTATAAAGAGTCGGCCCCAGTGTGGTTGAATACACCATCTAAAATAATGCTGATACCATATTCTTTGGCTTTATCAATAAGCATTTTGAACTCTTGCTCCGTGCCAAAAAGCCTATCTATCTTTGTGTAGTCAGCAGTATCGTATCTATGGTTGGAGTATGACTCAAAAACAGGAGAAAAATAAATGCAGGTTACCCCTAAATCCTTTAGATATGGTAATTTTTCGATAACGCCTGTAGCGTTACCACCATAAAAATCATTGGCGCGATAAACACCATCAGGGTCAACTATGGTAAGTGGCTCCGACCACTCTTTGAATGATCCTTTAACCGGCCTTACGCCATCTTCTTTTCTATTGAATCTATCTGGGAAAATATGATATATTACGCCACCTTTTAGCCACTCGGGGGTAGTATATTCGCTATCATAACAGGTAAGTTGCCACTCGGGTAGCCAGTCACCTATTATTGCCTTGCACTCATCATCTCTACCAACAAACAAGCAACCCTTTTCGGTGTAGATTTCAAAACGATAATAATAAATACCAGGAGCTGTTAGGATAAACTCTATTTGATAGTTGTCGTATGATTTATCGCTCCCAGCAAAGTGAAGATCAAATTTTTTGAGTTTTTCTCCACGCATACAAAAGCCCACGCCCTTTGCCCCAACGGACTTGTGGACGGGGAATAAAATGCGTACCCTTTGGTGCGTTTTGATTGCACCAAAGGGCATCTTATAAATTGTATTTCTGGAGTCAAACTTAAGCATTAATTTGTATGTTTGGGGTTCTTATTTTACGCTCTTGAGTCCCCAAATGCGTTTTGCGTATTCATCTACGCTACGGTCAGCAGCAAAGAATCCTGCTTTTGCTGTGTTAACCAAGCTCATCTTTTGGAAGCGATATTTGTCCTTGTAGGTGCTATCAACTCTTGCTTGTGCATCTACATATGAGCCGAAGTCTGCAAGTACCATATATGGGTCTGCGCCACCACGAGCATTTGTTAGGTTGTCAGCAAGTTCGCTGAAGCATACTCCACCGATACCAACTCTCAATTGGTCAATGATTTGCTTGATGCGCATATCCTTTGAGTAGTACTCTGTTGGATTGTAGTTAGCGCGTAGCTTGTCAACTTCTTCAGCAAGTAGACCAAAGATGAAGATGTTTTCGTCGCCTACTCTTTCGTGAATTTCGACATTAGCACCGTCCATTGTTCCAAGTGTTACAGCACCATTTATCATAAACTTCATGTTGCCAGTACCACTTGCTTCCTTACCAGCAGTAGAAATTTGCTCGCTGATTTCAGCAGCTGGCATAATAAGCTCTGCAAGTGAAACACGATAGTTTTCAAGGAATACAACCTTGAGCTTGCCCTTGATGGACTTATCGTTGTTTACAACTTCGCCAATCATATAGATGAGGCGAATGATAAGTTTAGCTACATAGTAGCTACTTGCTGCCTTTGCTCCAAAGATAAATGTTCTTGGTTGAATGTCAAGGTCGGGGTTTTCCTTGAGTTGGTTGTATAGATGCAAAATTTGTAGTGCGTTCAAAAGTTGACGCTTGTACTCGTGCAATCTCTTAACTTGAACATCAAAGATTGATGTAGGATCAAGGATAACATTGTTTGACTTCTTGATGTACTCTGCAAGGCGTTCCTTGTTCTTGAGTTTGATTTCTGCCCACCTATCAAGAACTTGTGTGTTGCCTTGATATTGCATGAGCTTTTCAAGTTCGCTTGCATCTTTCAAGAACTTGTCGCCAATGAGTTCTTTTAGGTATGCAGTTAGAAGTGGGTTTGCTTCTCCAAGCCATCTTCTATGAGTGATACCATTGGTTACATTGGTGAACTTTTCGGGTGCAACTTTGTAGTAATCAGCAAATACATCATTCTTCAAGATGTCGCTGTGGAGTTGTGATACGCCGTTTACTGTATGTGATGCAACCAAGCATAGGTTTGCCATACGGATTTCAAAATCACTCAAAATTGCGTTGTTTGCAATCCTATTCCAATCCCCTGGGAAGATGTTCCATAGGTCAGCGCAGTAGCGTTGGTTGATTTCCTTTATAATTTGATAAATTCTTGGTAGCAAGCTCATAAATAGGCTTTGTGGCCATTTTTCAAGAGCTTCTTGCATAACAGTATGGTTAGTATAGCTGATGATTTCCTTAACCATGCCCCATGCTGCATCCCAAGAGTAGCCATAGTCATCAAGGAGTATTCTCATAAGCTCTGGTATACAGAGTGTTGGGTGAGTATCGTTGATGTGGATTGCAACCTTTTCAGCAAGATTTGATAAATCTGGATTGCTTATCAAATGCTTTTTGATGATGGATTGAATTGATGCAGATACAAAGAAATATTGTTGCTTAAGTCGCAAAGACTTACCTTCAATATGATTGTCAGCAGGATAAAGAACCTTACTGATAGCTTCTGCCATAGCCTTTGCTTCGATAGCCTTAACATACTCACCGCGTGAGAACATTTGCATATCGAGTTCAACGGGTGCCTTTGCACTCCACAAGCGAAGAACATTGACTGCATCTGAACCATATCCTGATATATTCATATCATAAGGTACTGCAAGTATGGTTGTATGATCTTTTTGCTCACAAATAAGTCTGCCGTTTTCCCATCTTTCATCGATGTGGCCACCAAATTTGACTTCAAATACTTCACTTCTCTTGTTGAACCATACATCGCCTTGGTCAAGCCACTTATCAGGCATTTCCATTTGCCAACCATCTACGATTTTTTGCTCAAAAATACCATAGTCATAACGAATAGAGAAACCACCTGCTGGATAACCTAATGCAGTAAGAGAATCCATATATGCTGCTGCAAGTCTACCAAGACCACCGTTACCAAGACCAGCGTCTGGCTCAACAGCCATAATCTTGTTGATATCAAATCCTAAATCGGAAACGACTTCAGTTGCAGTATCAAGGATACCCATATTATATAGATGATTGCGAAGTGATCTACCAAGCAAAAATTCCATTGACATATAGTATACTTGCTTGTAGCCTTCGTTTCTAACCTTGGTTTTATATTCTACGCGCTTTTGAGTTAGTATGTCCTTTGTAACCAAGCTCAAAGCTCTAAACATTGTCGTTTCGGAAGCATCCTCGTACCTAATACCAAAGTTTTTGGCAAGCTTGAGTTCGAGGAGTTCTTTTAGCTGTGTTTTACTTAAGTTTGTCATTTAGCCTCCTGTTTTGCTACATAAAAATATATTAGAGTGACTTGTAAAGTTCAATGTATTCTTTAGCTGATTTCTTCCAGCTGAAGTCTTGCTTCATTGCATTCTTTACTACTCCGTTACGCCACAACTTGCTGTCGCCATAGCAAGCAAGTGCGCGATTGATTGCATCCAACATATCGTAGGCATTGTATGTCTTGAATGTAAAGCCTACGCCTGTTCCATCTTCTGGATTGAATGGAACAACAGTATCCTTTAAGCCACCAGTTTCTCTTACGATTGGAATGGAACCATAGCGCATTGCTATCATTTGTGATAGGCCACATGGCTCAAACTTTGATGGCATCAAGAACAAATCACT
The DNA here is from genome assembly GCA_017533505.1 of Clostridia bacterium. Classification (GTDB taxonomy): domain Bacteria; phylum Bacillota; class Clostridia; order Christensenellales; family DTU072; genus Stercoripulliclostridium_A. Next base: position 29,320 of record JAFXIB010000025.1, read on the forward strand.
TGCACCATAAATCTTTGATGCGACATCCCCAGAGAAATAAATAGCTGTTGCAAGCTTTGTGGGATATTGTTTTGCAACTTCTTGTAGAGCATTTTCAAACTTCCAGTCGCCTGTGCCAAGCACTACAAGTTGAACATCCTTTTCAAGTATTTCGTGGATAACATCAAGCACCAAGTCAATACCCTTTTGTGTGGTAAGACGACCTACCATACCAATGAGTGGCTTGTCGCAAACTGGCAATCCAAGGAGTGCTTGGAGACCATGCTTGTTTTCCTTCTTTTGACCATAGTTGCGATAGTCATAGTTTTTGAATAGAGCTTTGTCGCTCTTTGGATTATAAAGGTTTACATCAATACCATTGACGATACCAGAAAGTTTGTACTTTCTTGCTTCCAAGATACTGTCCAATCCATAGCTATAGAACTTGTCCATAATCTCCACGGCATAAGTGGGAGAAACGGTTACAACCTTGTTGCTTGCTTCGATGCCTGCTTTGAGCATATTTGCATCGTTTCGGTACTCTGCAATCGCACTATAGGATGCTGGAATGCCAAAAATGTCACCAATGACACCTTTGTCCATACAGCCTTGGAACTCGATGTTGTGTATTGCAAGCACAGTCTTGATGTTTTTGTATTCTTCCACTTCTCTATAGAAGCAATCAAGGAACAATGGTACAAGTGCTGTTTGCCAATCGTTTACATGTAATACATCTGGGAAGTAGCCAATGATTGGTAGTACTTCAAGAATAGCCTTTGAGAAGAATGCAAATCTTTCGCCATCATCAAAGTGACCATATAGTCCCTTGCGCTTAAAGTAATACTCATTGTCGATGAAGTAATAAACTACTCCGTCAACTGCACTCTTGAATACGCCTGCATATTGATTACGCCAGCCAAGTGAAACAGTGGTTGAGCCAACAAAGTGAAGGCTGTTGCGATATTCAGCTTTCATATCTTGGTAAAGTGGAAGGATAACTGCACACTCTACTTTGTTGTCTTTTAGCGCTTGTGGTAAAGCACCTGCTACATCGCCAAGACCACCTGTCCTAATGAAAGGAGCAGCTTCGGCTGTTGCAAATAAAACTTTCATACAAACCTCCTTGGGGTTTATTAAGGGAAGCTACCACACGGTAACTTCCCCCAATTAATATTATTAAACTTTCTTATTCTTTACGATTACGATGGGGTAATCTTCGGAGCCGGAAATTTGACGGCCTGCACCTATTACAACACTCTTATCAGTGATGGTGTAGGAAATTTGACCATTCTTCATTACGACACCATGCTCCATGATGATGGAGTTTTTGACAACTGCACCCTCTTCAATTCTAACATCACGGAATAGGATGGAGTTTTCAACTGTACCATTGATTACACAGCCGTCTGCGATAAGGCTACCAGATACATTTGCATTTTCGCCATAGATGGTAGGAACAGAGTCCTTAACCTTGGTGTAAACCTTTCTGCCAGTTTCAAAGAGTTCGTTTCTAACATCTTCTTTGAGGACTTTCATTGACTCATTGAAGTATGTCTTAACATCGTCTACGATGGCAGCATAGCTCATGATTTCTTTAGCATAAATCTTGCCGTTTTCTACTTCACGGAATAGGATATCCTTTTCAAAATCAACATAGCCACGAGCGTAAGCTTGCTCTATCCAGCTTGTGAGAAGGGATTTCCTGATGATGTAAATGTTAAGTGAAACAAGCTTTTCTTCGGTTGAAGGAATTTCAACTTGACAAAGGTCGGTTACGCAGTCATTATCATTCTTTGTGATGATAACACGCTTTGAGCTTGTAACATTTGCCTTGTGGCAAAGCATGGTTACATCTGCCCCTCTTGCAATATGCTCGTCAAGGATAGATTCCAAATCAATGTTTGATGCGATGTTACAATTTGATACGCATACATAGTCTTCTGGAGCCTTCTCAAGGAAGTCGAGCACGGTATATAGCGCTTCAATCTTGCCCTTGTAAACATCTCTTGAGGTGTTTAGACCAAAGGGTGGGAATACTGCTATACCACTATTCTTACGATTGAGGTCCCAGTCACGACCCATACGAATGTGGTCCATCAATGATGAGTAGTTGTTACGAGTGATGATACCAATGCGGGTGATACCAGAGTTTACAAGGCTGGAAAGTGCAAAGTCGATAAGTCTATATCTGCCTGCAAAGGGTAGAGAAGCTGTGGTACGATGGAGTGTGAGCTCATTGAGTTTTGACTCATTACCACTTGCAAAAAGTATTGCTAACATCTTTTTATTCATATTAGTTTTCCTCCTCTAACATAGCGCCTGCCTTTACGGTCTCGCCTGATTTAACGGTTACATTTGGACCAACAACAGCAATTTGCCATTCGCCTGCTATTGCCTTTTCTTGATATTCGCCTACTTGCGCACCACTTTCGATGTTTGCATTCCAACCAACGATAGAGTGGTTGATTGTTGCATTTTCGCCAACGATTGCGTTAGGCATGATGATGCTATCTTTGATAACAGCGCCCTTCTTTACGGTTGCACCACGAGAAATGATGGAGTTGATTACTGCGCCATTGATCACACAACCTTCTGATACAACAGAATTAGAAATGCGTGCGCCAGCACCTACAAAGTGTGGAGGTTCAGCTGTGTTACGAGCATAAATCTTCCAATCAGCATCGCTGAGGTTAATACCACTTGATGCATCCAAAATATCCATATTAGCTTCCCAAAGTGAAGAAATTGTACCAACATCCTTCCAATATCCCTTGAAGTCATAGGTGTACATCTTTTCGCCAGCATTTAGCATATTTGGAATGATGTTCTTACCAAAGTCGTTGTGAGAATCCTTGTTGGCTTCGTCTTCGATGAGATACTTTTTGAGCTTTGCCCATGTGAAGATGTAAATACCCATACTTGCCTTGGTGGACTTGGGTTGCTTTGGCTTTTCTTCAAACTCAAAAATCTTATCGTCGCTATCGGTATTCATGATACCAAATCTTGATGCTTCTTCGATTGGAACATTCTGAACAGCGATTGTACAATCAGCACCCTTTGCGATGTGGTATTGTAACATCTTGTTGTAATCCATCTTGTAGATATGGTCACCTGAAAGGATAAGAACATAATCAGCCGAGTAGCGATCTACAAAGTCGATATTTTGGTAGATTGCGTTTGCAGTACCTTTGTACCACTCGCCACTCTTGGCCTTTTGGTATGGGGGTAAAACAAAAGCACCACCTTCCAATCTGTCAAGGTCCCAAGGTTGGCCATTGCCGATATATTGGTTAAGGTCGAAGGGTTGATATTGTGTGAGCACACCTATGGTATCAATATCGGAGTTGATAGTATTGGACAATGTAAAGTCAATGATCCTATACTTTCCTCCAAAAGGTACCGCAGGTTTAGCAACCTTGCGAGTAAGAGCGCCAAGACGGGTGCCTTGACCACCTGCAAGCAACATAGCAACACATTCTTTTTTGACTTGCATCTTTATTCCTCCTTGATTAATTTTAGATATAATGCCGAGTTACCCTCAAGCTTGATTTTTATTGATTGATCTTGTCCGTGCATTGGTATATCTTCCGTTTCAAATACCTTGTCGGACTCTCCTCCTACACCATTTGAATCCATGATAACTTGATACTTGCCCTTGTCTGGCACACCAAAGGGATATGGATCTCTTGTAACATCACAGAAGTTGACAATTGCCACTACTCTATCGCCATTTGCGTCTTCGCGATAGAAGGCAACAACATTTTGTACATTGTCATCAACGACAAGCCATTTGAAACCATCATATGTGTTATCAAGCTCATAGAAGCAAGGATGCTCAAGGTAAAGATGATTAAGCTTTTTGACATAGGCTTGCATATCTCTATGAGTATCATAGTCAAGCAAGAACCAATCTATGGGACGGAGATAATTCCACTCGATGAATTGAGCAATTTCGTTACCCATAAAATTGAGCTTTTTGCCAGGATGAGCATATTGGAAAGCATACAATGCCTTGAGCGCACGGAACTTATCTTGATAGCTACCATGCATTTTTGATACCATGGAGCATTTGCCATGCACGACTTCGTCGTGGCTGAATGGCAAAATGTAGTTTTCTTTATATGCATAAGCAATACCAAAGGTAAGCTTGTTGTGAGAGCCCTTACGGAAGAATGGGTCAACTTTTATATATGCAAGCATATCGTTCATCCAACCCATATTCCACTTGAAGTGGAAGCCCAGTCCTCCAAGATCTGGTGGCATGGTTATCATTGGGAAAGATGTTGACTCTTCTGCAATCATCATGGTGCCAGGATACTTTGTAAGCACGGTCTTGTTGAGTTGCTTCAAGAAATCCACAGCTTCAAGGTTATAGTTGCCACCAAATACATTTGGACGCCACTCGCCATCTTCCCTACAATAGTCAAGATATAGCATGCTTGCAACAGCATCAAGACGGAGTCCATCGATGTGATAGTTTTCTATCCAGAAGCAAGCAACCGACATTAGGAAGGACCTTACTGAACCCTTACCATAGTCAAACACCATAGTGCCCCAACCTTTATGTTCTGCCTTAAAGGGATCCGAATACTCGTATTCTGGTACCCCATCAAAGTTATATAGGCCATATTCGTCTTTGGGGAAGTGTGATAGTACCAAATCCAATATAACACCTATACCAGCTTGATGTAGCTTGTCGATTAGGTACATAAAGTCGTGTGGTGTACCAAATCTTGATGTGGGAGCAAAGAAGCCTGTTACTTGATAGCCCCAGCTCATTTCAAGTGGGTGTTCTGTAAGTGGTAAGAACTCTACATGAGTATATCCCATTTCTTTTAGATATGGGATAAGGTGGTCTGCCATATCACGATATGTTAGATAGTTACCATCATCATGACGCTTCCATGAGCCAAAGTGAAGCTCATATATGTTGATTGGTGCCTTGGCAAGGTCGATACCTTTTTAGACTCTTTCCAACTATCGTCGCCCCAGTCATAACCAGCTATATCGTATAGCTTGCTTGCGTTTGATGGAGGAGTTTCGGTGTGCATAGCATATGGGTCTGCCTTTAGGACAATTTTGCCACAGCCCCACTCTACGCTAAACTTGTATACATCATACTTTTTGAGTCCTCTGATGTAGCACTCCCAAATGCCACCACCAATGGGCTCCATAGGATTAACTCTCCTATCCCACTTGTTAAAATCGCCAACGACCGAAACACTTTTTGCATTAGGTGCCCATACACGGAAGCGCCAACACTTCTTTTTGTTTTTTACAACATAAGATGGGCGCATGAACTTGTAGGCTTCACTATTAGTCCCTTCGTTGAATAGATAGATTGGATAGTCGGTAGGTTTTTTCATAGCTAATCCTTAATAAGTGTAAGTGGTTTGAGTGTGATATCCTCATCGCTTGCAAGCGCGATAGCTTTACTTAATTTACTACTGAACCTTTCTTTATCGCTTTCTAAAGCGATAAAACCTGCTCCGGCGCCCGTCATGGTTACCCTTTCGAATCCAGCTTCCAAGAGTAAATGTTTACTTTTGAGAATTTCTGGCTCGAGAGTAATTGCGCTTCGCTCCAAAGCATTGAATGGAATATAATCCGACAAAAACTGCTCCGAGCTACCTTCTTCTCCCCCTATCTTATCGTAAAGGGCAAAAACTTCGCAGGTGTTGAGTGACTTTTTGCCGTAAGCAAGTAGCACATAGGTTTCTTTTAGTTCAATAGGAGTAATCTTTTCTCCCCTACCCCTAACAATTGATGCACCCTTGCTTTTTAGAACTGGTACATCTCCACCAAGAGTAACCAAAAAGTCGTTATCAAAGGTTTTACCTGTGAGCATTTCGTAGCCACGCGCTATTGCACCTCCGTCAACAGCCGAGCCACCTACTCCTATCCCTTGTGGGACAGCTTTTGATATTTTGATATCAACTCCTGGCAAATCGTAGCGTTCCATTAGTGCTACTGCAAGATTGTAGGCATTGTCTGGACAAAAGGTTTCGCCGGTAAGATAGGTTACGCTAACTTCCTTGTCATTCCTAATTGACATCGTAACCTTGTCACACATATCCACCTTTGCCATAACGGAGTCCAACATGTGGAAGCCATCCTTGACACCGGTAATTGCAAGCGAAAGGTTAACCTTTGCATATCCATTTAGCACTACAAAATTTTCCATTGTCTTTATTATATAATATATATAAAATAAAAACAATACCAAAAGCTCAAAAAATCGTAAAAAATTCGGCGGAATATACCGCCGAAAGAAAGGGAAAACCGATTAAGATGTCATTTTATGACTTATAGGGGATGATATAAAAGCACCTTGTCCCCAGCTTTAAGAGGTAAACTCAAGTCTGGATTGAGCTGGAGTAGCTCTTCTTCATCACTTCGCAATGCTTTTGCGCAGTCAAACAAAGTTTCGCCTTCACCCACCAAATATACGCTAATTACAGAGTCATTTTTGATTCTCTCGCCAAGCTCTTCTACATCTTCAAGGTAGCTGATAACCTTTTCTGTATAGCCTTCAATAGTGATAGCAAGATTGCCACTTACTTCAACAGCTGAACCATAACGAAGCCTACAATTGATGTTGGATACTTTGATATCAAGTGAAAGATTGTCGGTGCACTCAATCTTCTCACGAAGCGCAATGGAAAATGGTACTTCTGTTACCACCCTTTCTAAAGCACCACCATCAAGCTTCAAAAGAGCTTCCAAGCATACTATACCTTGAATGGTAGCATCAGGAGTAAGACTCAAACTGCTTGCTCCAACATAGGGAGCACTGATACAAAGGATTTCTTCTGCATCAGTTATGCTTTCAAATGGAACAACCTCTGAAAATCTTTCATCCACCTTAACACAACAACTGCTATCTGGCACAACTGCATCAGCTTTTTTGAGTACAACTTCCTTTGTCTTGCTGTACGCATCAATAGGATACTCTACTTCAGCACTATCCAAATAGTAACCACCTACGCTTAAAAGTAATTCAACCTCAACTTCTGCGCCATCATCACTTTCAGTAGTAACGATGGATACGCTCAAAGGCTTGAGTAGATGAGCAATTTTTGAAGACTCACTTACACCCTCTTCTTGGAGCTCCAAATGGAATGGTGCAAGGAAGGTTTCGCCTAAAATCTCCCCACCAAAAAGATGTGTCGCATAAACAGTCGCCTCACCATCAATTTCCCATATATCTGTAGCTTGAGATACATTTTTTACACAAATATTGGCACATGCTGTCAAAATTTTGCCAAGCTTATGTTTGCAAGAAACATTGCTTGTTACCACACATTCTGTACCCCTCAACGGAGCTATTGTGGTTGCTTTTAGAGTAGCATTTTTTGTGACAAGTTCACCGCCTTCCAACGAGCTAAAACCACCACTAATTTGCATAACGCCCTTTTGCTCAAGCATTACCCTAACCTTAATTTTAGTTAGCCCATGATACTCAACCCCTGTAACAATGGTATCAATAAGAACGCCTTGAACATTTACGCACGAACACCTTATTGCATTGGTTTGCTCCGATACATCTTCCTTCAATTCAACAAGACCATCTTCTGTTTGATAAATAGCTTTGATAGTTAGAAGATACTTAACCCTAATTTCATTTGAATGAATGTCACATTCAATGGTACGAGCTTCGGCGCAAAGTGATAGTATTTTTGTTGCGTTTTCAAGATAGATTTCCTTGCTCTCATAAAATTGGCAAGGTGTGAGATTTTGTAGCTTATCGCATTTGATATACATTCGGTAACCCCCTTGTGTTTCTACATAATGCTATGCAATAGGATTACCCAATATTACAAATTAAATTTTCCTTCTCAAAAATAATATGCTGTTTGATGCAATATCGGCATAAGAGAAAGTGCCCACTCCACCATCTGTCAAGCGCACGGTAAACACATTGGGATAAGTGTTTTCTATTTCACCCTCATAGGTTTCAATTTTATTCCTACCTCTATTTACCTTGAGGATAAGTGGAGTTCCTTTCATATTATTTAGTTTTTTAATAGTTACTTCTTTATCGATATTATTAGGATTTCGCATATATGGATTATTACCAAAGCACCAATTTTTATCCATAAAAAAAGGAATGATTGCTCATTCCCTTTTTGTAATATTGTTGATTTTATACTATCTTGCAAGCTTAACTGTGATTGCGTTATCTTGAACGGTGATAACCTTTTCTGCTTCTGGAGCATCAACGGTTGCGATTGCTGTTGCCAAAATATCAGTTGCAATCTTGGACTCAAACTTTGCGATAGCATCCTTTGCTACTTGTGAGTCAGTTGTGATTTCACAAACGATTCTTTGTTCAACTGCAAAACCAGCTTCCTTTCTCATAACTTGAATTTGACGAACAAGCTCTCTTACAATACCTTCTGCGATGAGTTCATCATCAAGTGTGGTATCAAGAGCAAGTGTTCTGCCGTTTTCGGTTGTTACGATAAAGCCTTGCTTTGGACGATTGTGAGCATCAAACAAGTTGCCCTTTAGGTCAACGAAATCGCCAAGGTTTACAGAATCAGCCTTAACCATGTTGTCGAGTGCGTTGTAGCCATCTTGGTCGAGAGAGTCAACAAGCTTCTTGAGCTTTTGAGCTTCGCCCTTGAGAGCAGCACCAGCAACACGGAAGTTTACGGTATAGTATACATCGTTGTAAACAGCAGTATCTGCGCTAAATACGATTTCCTTAACATTTAGTTCGTCCTTAATTGTATTTACCAGAGCGCCAGCTGCTTTTACATCATCGTCACTTGCGGTAACAAAAAGGCGTGATAAGGGTTGCTTAACTTTGATTTGTGCTTCATTACGCATTCTTTGTGCAGTTGCGATAATGTCACGAGCAATGGTGGTTTCGGTTAAAATATTTTCTTCTTCTGGGATATCCAAAGGTGTTGGATAAGAAGTAAGATGAATGCTGATTGGGGCATCCTTTTCGATTTCTCTAACTGTATTTTGATAGATGTAATCGGTGATGAAAGGAGTGATTGGTGCCATGATGCCAAGGGTTGCCTTGATAGCTTGATACAAGCACCAGTAAGCATTCATTTGGTCTACTTCGTCAGTTGACTTCCAGAAGCGCTTACGGTTGATACGGATATACCAGTTGGATACATCGTCTACATAAGCTTCAAATTCCTTAACAAGAGCAGAGTGACGGAATGTTTCCATAGAGTTCTTTGCAAACTTGATGAAGGCATTTGTACGGTTTAGTAGCCACTTGTCGCTATGTGTGAGCTTTGCATAGTCAATCTTATGTGATGCAATATCAGGATTGTCAATAGCAGCATAGAGATTGAAGAATACATAAATGTTACAGAATCCAAGCATCTTTCTTCTTGCTTCGTCAGCAAGATTGTAGCCGAAACGAACATCAGATGCAATGGGGTTTGCCATGAACATATAACGAATGGTATCTGCGCCCATCTTTTCGGCAGCTTCGTCAAAACGAATCATGTAGCCGGTCTTGCTGAACTTGCCACCATCTTCCTTGATAACTGAAGAGTGAGCAACAACTTGCTTATATGGAGCCTTTCCTGTTAGGGTTACACTCATAAATAGAAGTGAGTAGAACCAAAGTCTGATTTGCTCCTTCATTTCGATAACAAGGTCGCTTGGGAAGTTGTTGTTGAAGTATTCTTTGTCGCTAAAGTATTTCTTTGTTGAGAATGGAGTGATACCTGCGTCAAGCCAGCAGTCACCAACTTCTGGTACTCTTTCAACCAACTCGCCACAATTCTCATAATGGATTTTTACTTCGTCAATATATGGCTTGTGGAGGTGTGGCACATTGTCGATGTTACCATGCTCACTGCGTTCGATGAGTTCTTCCTTGGAGCCGATTACTGTAACATGTCCACACTTCTTGCAGACATAGAAAGGTAGTGGTAGACCATAGAATCTCTTACGGCTGATGTTCCAGTCGCCCATGTTGTTCAACCAGTCAAGCATACGCTTTCCTGCAAATTCGGGTTCCCATTTTACGGTTTTAGCAGCCTCAATCATCAAAGGCTTGATTTCGTCTGTACGAATACTCCATTCGTCAACGAGCTTGAATACAACAGGAGTCTTACATCTCCAGCACTTTGGATAGCTGTGGGTGTAAAGCTCGGTCTTGTAAAGCTTGTTTTGAGCTTCAAGAGCCTTTACAACATCGTCAACGAGGTCGGTGGTCTTCATGCCTGTGAATTGACCAAAGCCTTCGGTAATAACGCCTTCGTCATCGATAGGACAAATGGTTGGGATACCAAGCTTTTTGCCAAGTTCAAAGTCTTCTGCACCACAGCCAGGAGCAATGTGAACAACACCAGTACCTTCGGTTGCATCAACATCTTCCCATGGAACGATGGTGTGTGTGAATTGTTGGCACTCAAAATCTTCAAAGCAAGTCTTGTATTCCTTGCCAATGAGTTCTGCGCCCTTGAATGGGTCGGATACTTCTACGATATCGCCCTTGAGCTTGCCAAGAGCATTTTTGCCAACGATAAGGTTTGCATCGTCGCTCTTAACCTTTACGCGAACATATTCGATTTCGGGGTTAACAGCAAGTGCGCAGTTTGATGTTAGTGTCCAAGGAGTGGTTGTCCAAAGGATAATCTTATCATTGGTGCCAACGATAGGTAGCTTTGCATAAATGGAAAGGTGTTCCATGTCAGCATAAGAACCACTCATTTCGTGGTCGGATAGTGATGTTCCACAACGGGGACACCATGGCATTGGACGATGTGACTTTACAAGCCAGCCCTTTTCGTTACATACCTTGAGGAAGTGCCAAATGGAAGTGATGTTAAGGTCGGTATTGGTAAAATAGCTGTTTTCCCAATCCATCCATTGACCAAGTCTCTTGGATTGCTCGGTGATAACACCAGCAAACTTCTTAACTCTATCCATGCACTTTGTGGTAAATTTATCTACGCCGTAACGGGTAATATCGCTCTTAACTTCGATGCCGAGATCCTTTTCGGTTTCAACTTCAACCCAAAGACCTTGGGAGTCAAACCCGTTTTGATATTGACAGCTCTTACCAAGCATAGCATTATACTTGATATACATATCCTTCATAGTTCTGCCCCATGAGTGGTGAATACCCATTGGGTTGTTAGCTGTGATAGGACCATCGAGGAAGCGGAAACGTTCTCCGTCCTTATTCTTTTCAACAAGTTTTTCGAAGCATTTTTCGTCTTGCCAGAACTTGAGGGTGGCTTTTTCCATTGCCACAAAATCGGGTGTAGAATTTTCTTTTCTCATATTATACTCCGTATAAAAGTTTTGTACGCGCTTGATTATATCACACGTGCGCGTACAAATACAAATGTTTTTATTAAATTATTAATATATAAAGGGTGGTTTATGCGTTTAAGCGAATTGTGCCGACAAAAATCTCGTAGTTATCGGTGTCTTCGGGAGTGAAAATATAGGTGTAATCAGCACTTTGATTTCTCATGATTTCTTGACCTTCTGCCCAAGCTATTGTGCCTTTAATTTTTTGTGTATCACTTAACACAAGTGGCATTTCGTCAAGAGAGTTGATGCTGGAAGGAATATTGATTGGGTTAATATATGTGATATCGCTGTCCTTTAGCTGTGCTTTTTTGACAACAATCTTTATGGTCTTGTTTACAACACTATATGCACTATCGCTTGGAGTAAACTTAACTGCAAAATCATATCCACTATCGCTTGCATCCCCTACTGTTGTTTCCTTATCAAGCACAAAAGCCCAACCAGTGGTGAAATACTTGGTAGCAACATCTTCCAATGTTTCACCATAGCTAACAACATAACTATCCAAAATTGCAATATACTCTGGGGACTCGGTACCATCTGTCTTTTGGAGTTTTGGCAAAACAAAATAAGCTGTGATGCCACATTGCGTGCAAGCTCGTAGCTCTCTGCCGTCGGCATCATATGTTGGTGCTTTGTTGCTATCCCCTTCAACCTTAACAAAGTTATGTTCGGTGCATTTTACACCATCAGTATCGTCGTCCCCTACGCAACCAACACAAAAAGCACTCACCATAACGCATACAGCAAGCGCCAAAACAACGAGCCACCTATTAAGTTTTTTAGCTTTCAACTTATCCATATTTACATTTTATCAAATGCCACAAACAATGTCAATACTATATTCTATAATAGCATTTTAGGCAACCTTAAAAGCAATTTTAAGAGCCTATTTGCAATAGGTTAATATTCGTTTAAAATTATCTGTCACTTTTAATTTTATAAAAATAGCAACCATATTGGGTCGCTACATTTTTGTTGGTGAAGTAGTGGCAAGTGTAGTCGACCACTTCACTATGACTTGATATCATTTTCAAATTTCCAAACATAACCACCAGCGGATTTACTTACACCTCTGCAGCAATTTGAAATACTCCTCGCGTTTACATTCGTTTTTATACTGGCCTCCTTAATGCTTTCAAATATCTCATTTGTAGTAACATTAATAACTTTCTTATAATGCGAGGCGATGGTTTTTAATTTTGCACAATCTGGACAACCACCATTACGCCCAACGCGATTGCTAAGAGATGTACTATAGCTTTTTCCACACTTACTACATATCCAGTAATATTTCCTATTATCCATAGGCCGAACTTCCCATGGTTTTTTTGTATTTTTATCATAATCCCATTCAATTGCCAAAAAAGGATATAAAGTTGCAAAATCATTTTCACCTTGTACTACCTTTTGACCGGCACAAACGGGGCATCCACATTGTTGATTTCCAGCCCTACTGCTAACTTCCGCTTGCCATTCGTGGCCTTTTTCACAAATCCACCATACTTTTTTGTGAGACCCAAGACTAATTGTTTCTGGTGATAAAGCTCCGTTCCTTTTAAAATTCCAAGATTTAATCAAGTCAGTTGACGCAACAGATTTTTCTTTTTTAAATGTTGATATTTTGATTAGTATATCGATGTAATCTTTATCGACATCAACTTCTCCATTCAATTTATAATTATAGTTTGTTTCAATAAAATTCTTGATTTTTTGAATACTTTGAGTAAGTTCAATAGTTTTTGTATTGTTTCTAACTATTTTATAAGACGAACTCTCATATACTGGACATCCCTTTTCGCGAACTCTTATAAGTGCAATGCCATTGTCTTGACACAGCTTGTCTTTTTTTATGTCACGACTTAGGTCTTGATGCCATACTTTACCATCATATTCAACGCCCAAATTCAGTTCTTTTACATATATATCTATTTCACTTTGACCTAACCATGTAAATTGTTTGTTTTCCTCAATTGTAAACCATTTGGATAGATAATAAGCAATTGCTTTTTCCGAAAAAGAAGAGCTTTGGGCTTTTTTACATTTTGGACAACCAGTATGTTGCCCCGTTCTGCTTGCCACGGTCGCAGCCCATTCATGACCACAGTCTTTGCATTTCCATTCAACTTTACCACCATATCCTTTTGTTATCTCTGTAGGTAGTATTCCAAGAGAGTTATTCTTTTCCCAATTCCATTCCAGTATCAAATCAGGGTTTGTTGTTTGAAAATCATTTACTCCAACTATTATCTTTTGGTTTGAACAAATAGGACAAACGATTTCGCCTTTAGTTATATGGCCGATTCTTGCTCGAAATATGTGTCTATCATCTTTATCACAAATCCACCAAACATAATCATTACTGAAAGCAGTAACATCGTGAGGCTTCTTTTTGTTTTTTGTAGGGTGCCATCTCTTTGCGATATCTGGAAATTTGGTTGCTAAATCATTTTTTCCTGCCACAACAACTCTTCCGGCGCAACAAGGACAACCAGTTTTTCCGTTCGTTCTATTATTAGGAGAGGCGAGCCATTCATATCCACATTTCTTACATTTCCAATGTACAGGTTTATTGTGGCCATAAGTAATGGAGTCTGGGAATTTATTAATTTTATTATTCTTGGCATAGTCCCATTCTTCTAACAAATATGAATGTGTAGTTGCTAAATCATTAATACCTTTAACAACGCGTTTTCCACTGCAAATAGGACATCCGTTTCCTCGTGTTTTATCTAAAATTGACATATCGTAAACATGCCCTTTGGTGCAAGTCCAAAATACCTTTTGCTTAGCACCACCTAAAACATCCGTTGGTCGTAAAGGGTAATTTTTTTCATAATTCCATTCTTTTGCTATTTCTGGGAATTTTGTTTGCAAATCATTAAACCCAACCAAAACTTTCTTGTTTGAACAATATGGACAGCCTCTGCCCTGTGATTTATGGCTAATACTTGCAAGATATGAGTGATTATTTGAACAAAGCCAATATACTTTTGTATTGCTCCCTAAGGTGAGTTTTTCCGGATAATATCCCAATTTACTATTCTCAACCCAATCCCATTCACTCATTAATTTAGGATTATCGATTACATATTGTTTCTTTTTTAAACCATCCATATTTATCCCCATAAACCTAAATTTTATATAAATATTATACAATACAAACTTTCATTATTCAACTACTAATCCTTATTACACTCGTATACAAAAGCCCTTGTCCCTAAATCGTTACACCTTGGATATTTTGGAACTAAAACTGTGCTTGTTTCGATATGGGCCGTGGACGATAACGGACCGCGAAAGAATATCTCATTCGTAGAATTAGAAAATATTTAATCAACAACTTGTAATAAGTGATAGTTAAGAAGATAGACAAAAAATGCAAAGCATTTTTCTTTCGCCAGGTTGCTAACGCAACTTGCGCACCGCGCTCACTTTGTGAGAGCGTGCGCTGTCTGTTATCGTCCGTCAAAAAAAGAAAACGACCATTTTAGGTCGTTTTTCATTTTTTGGTGGACGATAACGGACTCGAACCGCTGACTTTCTCCACGTCAAGAAGACACTCTACCAACTGAGTTAATCGTCCAAGTTCCTATATATAATACCAAATCTATCTATAAAAGTAAAGCATTTGTTTGAATATAAAGCACAAAAAATGGCGACATCTTTGTGTCGCCTTTTTGCTGTTTGGATTGGTTAAATTTCGCCAAGAAGTCTTAAGATTCCTGGTACTATCAAAGCCAAGGAGCAGAGAATTGTGCTGATA
>JAFXIB010000026.1 GCA_017533505.1 Clostridia bacterium
ATCAAAGACTTTTCCAATCTTCTTGGCTCACATGGTGGCTTGATGGATAGGTTGGATAGCATTATATTTGCAGTGCTATTTGTAGCAGTTGTAATAGAATTTTTACCACTTGTATAATATGAAAAAGAGAATTGCTATTCTTGGTGCAACTGGCTCAATAGGGCGCCAAGTTTTAAGTGTAATAGGTGATGATTATGAGATTGCTCTCGTATCTGCCAATGTAAACGGAGAACTCCTTGCAAGGGAGTTTTTCGGCTATAAAACACCTGTTACCATTATTAGCAATTCATCTTATAGTGTTCAAGAGAATGACCAAAACAGCCACATATTTACAACAAATGTGCTTGCCGACAAGGGAACATATAGTGATGTTGATGTTGTTGTAAATGGTATAAGTGGCATAGATGGTGTGCTTCCAAGCTTTGCTGTCCTTGAGAGTGGTAAAAAGCTTATAACAGCAAACAAAGAGACCTTTGTATCTGCTGGATATCTCTTTATGGAACGCGCCAAAGAACTGGGCGCGGAGATAGGCGACAAGATTATCCCCATTGACTCGGAACACTCAAGTGTATGGCAATGCTTAAAAGGGGAAGACTTTGAGTGTATTGATAGCATTACCCTTACAGCTTCAGGTGGCGCTTTGAGAGACCTTTCCAAAGACGAAATTGCAAAAGTAGATGCAAGTTTTGCTCTCAACCATCCCACTTGGAAAATGGGCAAAAAGGTTACAATAGATTCTGCAACGCTGATGAACAAAGGGTTCGAAATTATTGAAGCAAAACACATGTTTGCTACCAATAAAATCAATGTTGTCATACATCGCGAAAGCACAATCCACTCAATGGTTACTTTCAAAGATGGGTGCTCAAAGCTCCAATTTTCGGC
The DNA here is from genome assembly GCA_017533505.1 of Clostridia bacterium. Taxonomy (GTDB): domain Bacteria; phylum Bacillota; class Clostridia; order Christensenellales; family DTU072; genus Stercoripulliclostridium_A. The sequence continues at coordinate 886 of JAFXIB010000026.1, forward strand.
ACCTGATATGCGACTTCCAATATCTTACGCACTCACCGAGCCAACAAGAAAAGAAGTTGATAGTAGCCTAAAAGTTCCATCACTATTTGACCTTGCTGGACTATCCTTTTCTACTCCAGACTACGATAGATTCCCTTGCCTAAAAATAGCAAAGGAAGTATCGGAACGCTGTGACGATTATATGTCTTGTGTAATGTGTGCTGCTGACGAAGTTGCTGTTGAACTTTATCTCAAAAATTTAATATCATTTTATGATATCAATGATATCATATCAAAGTCCCTTCAAAAGTTTAGTGTTGGTAGTATAAAAAATCCCAACGATGTTTTGATTATATATCAAATGGTAAGGGAATATATTTTAAGTATTATCGGAGGCTAATAAATGGTTTTAGCTATGTCTTTTTCCGAAATAATGGCTAATGTAGGCTATATATTGCTTGCGCTTTTAGCCCTTATGTTTATGGTCGTTGTTCATGAACTCGGCCATTATACTGCGGGAAAGATTCTTGGTTTTAAGATTATGGAGTTTGGCATTGGTTTTGGACCAGCCATCTTTAAGCGTACAAACAAAAAGACAGGCGAAGTATTTTCAGTTCGTCCCATTCCACTTGGTGGTTTTTGCCAATTTGAAGGCGAAGATGAAGAAGGTAATGAAAGCCCAACAGCATTCAACAATCAAGCACCATGGAAAAGGCTGATAGTGCTTTTCTCTGGCGCATTTATGAATCTTGTTTCCGGTTGGGTAATAATAATCATATTCTTTTCTGTTGTTGGACAGGTTCTACCACAAGTTGCTGATGTTTATACGGATTCGCAAAATGCTGATGTTCTTCAAGTGGGCGACACTTTTTTACGCGTAGACGGCAAGCAACTCAATGTTTTGATGCAAGAAGATGCTACCGAAGCCTTCAGAAAGGCTGGAGAAGAAGTAGATGTTGTTGTACTTCGTGATGGTAAACGCGTTGAACTTACATTAAAAAAGGGTGATTATCTACTTGGCGAATATGATGATAGTGGTAATTTTGTTCCTACTCTTGATGAACAAGGTAACGAGCAATATAACCATGGCTTTGGCTTTTCTTCCTACATCGCACCCAAGAAATTACCATTCCATTTGTCGCTTGGTAGGTCGTTTGGATTTATGTTTTTCTTGGTGTTTGAAATTTTGTCAATACTTGGCTCGCTTGTAACTGGCAAAATTGCAATGAACACAGTAGGTGGACCAATAACAACCATAACTGTTATGAAAGATGCTGTTTCAAGTGGATTATCAACCATTTCATATGTAATTTGCATAGTTTCAGCGAACCTTGCAGTTATGAACTTGCTTCCACTTCCAGCTCTTGATGGCTCGCGTATGCTGTTTACGCTCATTGAGTGGATATTCCGTAAGCCGGTGCCACGCAAGGTAGAAGCAATTATCCACACGGTGGGAATGATATTGATATTTGGTTTTGCAATATTTGCAGATGTATTGCAACTGATAAAATAAAGGATAAAACAAATGACAAAACGCGTATATGTAAAAGATATTCCAATAGGTGGTGGCGCAAGAGTAACTGTGCAATCCATGTGCAACACTTTGACAAGTGATTATGATGCTACCATCAAAAGTATTATTGAGCTTGCAAATGCAGGCTGTGATATTGTACGCGTATCGGTGCCAGATAAAGCATCTGTGCAGTCACTCAAAAGAATTGTTTTAGAAAGTCCCATTCCAGTTGTAGCAGATATCCACTATGACTATAAGCTTGCTCTTGATAGTATTGATGCTGGCGTACATAAGTTAAGGATAAACCCAGGCAACCTTAAAAAAGATGAGCTTAGAATGGTTGCAATGCACGCAAAGGAAAACGCCGTGCCAATTAGAGTTGGCGTAAACCAAGGTTCACAAAGTGTAAAGTTAAGCCCCAAAGGACTGGCATTGCTTTGCTATGATACACAACGCCTTATGGAAGACGCAGGCACTGATGAACTTGTCCTTGCAGTAAAAAGTAGCAATGTTTTGGATACAATCGAAGCATATAGGGAGCTTAATAAGCTAACCGATTATCCACTTCATGTTGGTTTAACCGAAGCAGGTACGGTCAACATGGGCTTAACAAAATCAAACATTGCAATAGGAGCGCTTCTTGCAGATGGTATAGGAGATACAATCAGAGTATCGCTTACCACAAATCCTATAAGGGAAGTAGAAGAAGGCAAAAAGATTTTACGCGCACTTGGTTTAGACCGTGAGTATGTTGAGGTTGTTGCATGTCCTACATGCGCTCGCACTTGTATTGATGTGGAAAAATACGCAACAGAGCTTGAAAACCTAACAAAAAACATCAAAAAACCACTAAAAATAGCAGTTATGGGCTGTTCAGTTAATGGAATAGGCGAAGCTAAAGGTGCTGATTTTGGTGTTTGTGGTGGTAAGGCACAATCTTTGATTTTTAAGGACAGCGAAATTATAAAGAGTGTTGACAATCAAAATGTTCTCAATGAACTACTCTGCTTAATGGAGGAATACAAATGATAAATAACGATGATACTTTTGGCTACCTATTAAGCGATAGTTTGACTGAAAAGGAGCGCATTTTTAAGCTTTCAAAAGCAGTAATCAACGAGCAAGACGAGCTTGTCATTCGTCTACTTGTCAATGCTGACGATTACGACAAATATCTCAACGATGAGTTGCGAGCAAAGGTCAATGCAATCGTCAAAGGTATGATACCAGAAGATGTTGATTTCCATGTCGTTTACATAAAAACCGAAACGACCGAAAAATATCTTACCCAAAAAATACAAGAGTTCTTCTACGAAGAAAGTACACTTATTTTTGGCAAAATCAAAGATGCAAAAGTTAGCATAGAAATCAACTATGGTACTGTTGAAATCAAAATTGGTGTTACACCAGATGTATATGGCTATTTACTTGAATGTAAATATGACTACAAACTTGCTTCCTTCCTTGGCGAATTTGTAATGGAAGAAGTAGAGATTGAGTTCTATCGTGTGCATGACGACAATGCCGAGCATAAGGGTTTGAGAAAGATAAAAACAGTAGGGGCAGTAAGGCCAAGTGTAAGACTTGTTGACATTAGGGTAAATGTTAATATTCTTGGTGCAGTTGCCAAAAAGCCAATGTACATATGTGATGCAACCAAAAAAGAACATGAAAGCATTTCTCTTTGTGGCAAGGTAAAGGATGTAAAGGAACTGCAATCAAAGGCCGGTAAGATATTCTTCAAAGCCATTATTGATGATTCAACTGGTTCAGTTGGTCTACTATGCTTCCCAAGATTTCCATCACAAATTGAAGCTGTAAGAAGTTATCTTATCCCTGATGTTGAGGTTTGCGTTGAAGGCGAACTTAAAATGGATGAGCGTAGTGGTAGTTACAATTTGTTTACAAGAAAGCTTGCTCAAGTACAAATTGATTACTCATCAATCAATACTGATGTAGTATACAATGAAGCTCCAGAGTATTATAGTACAATCACACCTGCAAAATATATCGAAACCGAGCAATCGGATTTATTTGTTGATGACAGCGAGCTTCCAGAGATGCTCAAAGGCACGATTGTTGTATTTGACCTCGAAACAACTGGCCTTGTTCCAAGCACTGGAAAGATAATTGAAATTGGTGCTGTTAAGATGGTTGATGGTGTCATTAAAGAAACATTCTCAACATTAATCAACCCACTTGAACATATCCCAGAAGAAGCATCAAACATAAATCATATTTATGATAAAGATGTTGTTGGGGCTCCTGAATTCAAGGAAGTCGTACCCGATTTCTACAAATTCTGTCAAGGCGCTGTTTTGTGTGGACACAATGTTGGCTTTGATATTGGCTTTTTGACATACCATGCAAAAAAAGAGTTTTATAACTTTGACCATCAAAGCATTGATACTTTGGATATGGCAAAGAGAATACTAAAAAGGGAGTCACGCAACAAGCTCGAAAACCTTTGCAAAGAGTTCGGCATCAATTTAGATAATGCTCATAGGGCACTTTTTGACACTATCGCAACAGCTAAAGTTCTCAAAAAACTCGCACAACTATCAGAAAAGTAATATTGACAAATAAGTATATTTATTTTATTATACTTATGTAATGAAAAGAGTAGCTATCGTTTTAGTATTAGTTGTTTTAATTTTGGCGTGTGTTTGCGCCTTGTTTGCATGTTCAAATAGTGATAGCGATAAAGCAACTCCATCCAATTATATTATTTCTTTCAATACAAATGGTGGCAACCAAATTAAGAGCTTGACTCTCAAGTCTGGCTCGCCACTTATTTTACCCGAGCCACCTACAAGAGATGGTTTTGTTTTCATTGGTTGGTTTTTGGATAATAAACTGGAAAGAGAAGTCAATCCTGCGTTGTTTAAGGTGGTAAGCAATGTTACCATTTTTGCTGGCTGGGAAAGTGTAGAAACATATAGGCATCAAATTTTAACTGATGAATACGAAGAGGGTGTAATCAATATTTTAGAGCCAGCTGATAAAAGGGCATCGATGGGAACAGAAGTTATCGTTTCAGTTGTGCCTGAATCAGGCTATGAAATCAGATATAATTCTCTCAAAGCAAACAATATCTTGCTTGAGTATGAAAGTGGTAACAGATATAAATTTACAATGCCAGCTGAACAGGTTACAATTTCAGCTATATTTGACCTAAAGCCTATGCCTGTTACAGCATTGAGCATGATTCAAAATGGCGAAATTGTACTTTCTACTGACTCTGCAAGGAGAGGCGACCTTGTTACCGTACAAGCAATACCCGACTATGGTTATAGATTGACGGAGTTATACATTGTCAACAACGATGCTGTAAGTGATAGCGATGACTTGAGAATTAATATTATGAATCTTGGCTCATTCTATATGGGCAGTAGCGAAACTTTAGTTGGTGCAACCTTTGAAAAAATCAATTACGAAACAAGCTATAAAATCCACGCTGTTTCTTCTCAAGGTGGTAGAGTGATTGTTAGTGCTGACGAAAGTCCAGCTGGTTTATTCATAAAATTGGATTTTGAAGCTGACGAAGGCTATATCTTGGATAGATATACCATTCAAGGCGAAGGCATATTATCGCTCATTTCAAGTATGCAAGAAGGCTTTATAATGCCTGATGAAAATGTAACTATCACAGCTACATTTATTAAAGAAAGTTCGGCAGAAGTTATCAATGAGCTTATTATAACTCAATCAGAATTTGGTAAAATCAACCTAATAAATCCCAAAAATCACTACAAAAAGGGCGAATTGGTAGAGTTTGAGGTTGTACCAAATGTCGGATATGCTATCGAAAAAGTATATGTAAATGGACTACCAGTTCTTGGTAACTCATTCCGTATGCCATCTACAAAAGCAACAATCACATCGGAGTTTATCCCTATGGGATATGATGTAGGTGTTGTTGCAAGCAATTGTATTGTCAAAGTATCTCAAAAGACGGCATATCCAGGCGAAATAGTCTATTTTGAAATTGAAGAATCGGATGGTTACAAAGTAAATCCATCAAAAATTACCCTAAATGGCACTATTATTACTGGCAATTCATTTGTTATGCCAGATGGCGATGTTAGTTTGAATGTTGTTGCTTACGCAACTGGTTCAACTCACAACATAATCGTTCAAGAAGTTGTAGGTGGATATATCATTGCAACGCAAACGGAAGCAACCATTTATTCAAAGATATCCTTGGTTGCTGTGCCAGATGAAGGATATAGATTTAAGAAAGGCTCTTATGTCATTTCATATACATCTCACGGGGAGAATAAGTCCACCCAAATATCTGGGGATAGCTTTGTTATGCTTGATACCGATGTTATGGTAAGTGGCGCATTTGAAAAGGTTTATAGTGTAAGTGCTGTTGACGATGGTAAAATTGGACTATATCCCAGCGCAATGGAAATGGTTGAGGGCGAAAACATTTATATTCAATTTGTTTCTCATGGCAACATTATCGCTGACAGTATAGCTGTAATGGTTGATTTTGGCGCATATACCGAGCCTTTGAACTCATCGCGAGTATTTGAAATCACTCCATATAAAGTTGTTCAGGCTGGTGTAAACCCAAGAGTTACATTTAGATATGTTACATACAGTGAAATTGACGCCAATAGGTTGTACACATTATCGGTTGAATCAAACGAAAAAGGAGCTATTGTTGCTCCAAACACAGCAAGATATGGCGATATGGTAAGACTAAAAGTCGATGCAAATCAAGGTTATAAGTTGTCCACATTGGTTGTAAGCACAAATGATGGTAGTTATTATCCAATTAGCGATACCTTTGTAATGCCAGACTCTGCAGTAACTATCAAGGCAACCTTTGTTGAAAGTCCGGAAAAGAGCTTTGGGCTCAAAAATCAATACGAAAATAATGTTCAAGGCTTCTTGGATGCTATGATAAAAGTGGTATATTATCGCGAAAACTATCAACTCATTGATGCATATCCAGCCCTTGAAAGCAATCCATTCATCAACTATATTGTTGGCGCAGTTAAAGTTGATGCAAAGTATGGCCACGATTTTTATATTCTTGAAGTAGATGATATTTCAAGAGTTAGCCCAATAGCATATGAAGCTCATGAGTTCATTGCTGAAAATCTAAATGTTGATAAGTCAGAAATTAATGTAAAGATAAAATACAATTACATCATATTGTCCGTAGGTGGCTCTCCTGAAGAAGATTTTTATGTATATCGCAATGGTGTAAAGGCAATTGGTGACTTCATTCTTTATGAGCGCGAAGATGGTTCATATGGCGTATATGCATATACTGGCAATAGCGATTATGTAAGCATAATTGACTCATATAACGGAAGAAGTGTTAGCTATTTATCATCAAAAGCATTCAGCGATCCACACAAAATCAAGGGCATAAGTCTTGGCAATTTGACTGAAATCGGCGATTTTGCTTTGGAAAACACCGATATTATCTATGTTGATATTAAAGGTGTTCAAAAACTTGGCAAAGGAGTGTTTAAGGGCACAAACTCACTCAAGGCCATAACGGTATCCAGCTATAATAGTAGTTATTATACACTTGCTGGAGTTTTATATGAGCGTGGAAAGAGTGCCACAGCCACACTTTACTGTTATCCACATGCAAAAAAGAGCTTAAGTGATAGTTTCGAAATTCCATCTCAAACACAAAAAATTGCACCATACGCATTCTATGGTAGCACACTAAAAGTTGTAAGTTATGGTGGTGCGCTAACAACGATGGGAGAATATGCATTTGCTTATAGCGATGTTGAAAGCATCAAGTATACTGCTACGACTGCAATGCAAGGGCTGGTTGATTTCTCTAATACTAATATCAATAAGAGTGTTGTAAGCGTCATTGGAGAAGGCGCATTCAAGGGCGCAAGCAAGCTTACAAGCTTCTATCTTGATAGTGTCACGGAAATTGGCGATAATGCAATTAGCTGGGATGGTACAACTGACCTTGTAATTAAGCTCTCTGGCGATAATAATGGCGTTGTAAAGGCAAATGTAAGCCCAATTGAAATGCCACTCAATAGAGTGGGAATGCTCAAGATTTATATTCCAAATGAGCTTGAGTCACTTTATAGAAACGCAAGGGGCTGGAAGTACTATCAACCATACTTGATTTTAGGATAATTAAATATAATAATTATAGTTTTCAAAGCATATCTTAACGATATGCTTATTTTTTGACCAAATTTGCCAAAAATAAACAAAAATCAACCAAATTCGACAAATAAGATAGAGTAAAATGGAGAGGCTAAAATGTTTTTGGTTGTAAAGAAAAAGTGGCTCATAGCTCTTGTGTGTGCTCTATTAGTTGTCATGATAGTGGCAATTACTACTGGTGTAAGTGTAACATCAGCAGTAGCTACCAAAAGGTTAATACCTGTATACTCTGTGGAAAGGAGCGACAATAAGGTCGCGCTAACATTTGATTGTGCTTGGGGAGCAGATAAAACCAAGCTAATCATGGATGAAATTGAGAAAAATGACTACAAATGCACATTTTTTGTAACTGGATTTTGGGTAGATGCCAACAAGGATTTAGTCAAGGAGATTAATGAGCGCGGTCATCAAGTTGCAAACCACAGCGAAAATCACCTGCATCTTGGGAGGCAAATACTCAAACGATAGTAACTGAAATTGATACCACATCAAACAAAATTAAAGAGATTGTTGGCACAAGTCCATTATACTTTCGTGCTCCATTTGGGGAGTATGACAACGGCCTTATAAATGCCCTAAATGAGCGACAAACTCAATGTATCCAATGGAGTATTGATAGTTTGGATTGGAAGGGTTTGACGGGCAAAGAAATCGCTGACAGAGTGTCATCAAAAATCAAGTCTGGAGATATTGTATTATTCCATAATAACAGCGAGCATATTCTTGATGCGCTACCACTAATAATGTTAACACTCAAAAACAAAGGCTTGAGTGCAGTAAGAGTAGATGAGCTCGTATACAAAGACAATTTCGTTATAAATGGCGAAGGTAAACAAATCAAAAATTCTTAAAATACGCATATAAGGAGTAACTATGGAAAACCAAATGAACAATAATATGGTTATTTTGTCCGGAAAAATAGCAAAAACGCCAGAGTATTCACACGAAGTGTTTGGCGAAGGCTTTTATGAAAGTGTCATTGAAGTGGAAAGATTATCATCACAAGTTGATATGATTCCAATTACAATATCAGAGCGACTTATGGAGGAGGTGAATTTAGAACAAGGCGATAATCTATCAATTGATGGTCAATTCAGAAGCTACAATAAGCTGGTTGACGATCACTCCAAACTTATGCTTACTGTATTCGTAAGGGAATGTAAAGACAATCCTGATGCGAAAAATGAAAACATAATTGAGCTTACTGGTTATATTTGCAAGGACCCAATATATCGCACAACTCCATTCAAGCGTGAAATTGCTGACATTTTGGTTGCTGTAAATAGGGCTTATAATAAATCAGACTATATTCCTTGTATTGCTTGGGGCAGAAATGCACGATTTGCATCACATTTGGAAGTAGGAGATAAAATCAATCTTGTAGGTAGAATTCAGTCGAGAGAATACCAAAAAGCATTTGAAGATGGTACATCCGAAACGCGTGTAGCATACGAAATTAGTATTTCTCGAATTAGTTATGCCGAAGATGATTAAAACATCTATTCAAATTTTTAATTATATGTTATAATTAATTTATGGGAAATATAATTGATAATTTGAATAAAATTGAAGCAAATATAAAGCAATTATGCCAATCAAAGGGCATTGATTTTGATACGATTGAGCTTATAGGTGCATCAAAATTTCGCTCACTTGATACCTTGAAGCAATTGAAAGCAGATGGTAGAGTGGTTGCCTTTGGTGAAAACAAGGTGCAAGAGTTCAAGGATAAGTATGATGAGTCACTTACTTGGGATATAATTGGACAGCTACAAAGCAACAAAGTAAAATATGTTGTTGGCAAAGTAAGATATATTTCCAGCCTTGATAGAATTTCACTTGCCGAAGAAATCGAAAGAGTTGCATCAAATAGGGGTGTCTATCAAAAGTGCTTGATTGAAGTTAACTCTGGAGAAGAGGAATGTAAGGGTGGGCTTTCAGTAAGTGAAGTGGAAGAATTTTTAGATAAACTTTCTGCTTATCCACACATTGTACCAGTTGGTATTATGGCAGTTGCGCCACAAGGAGTGGGAGAAGTTGAGCTCAAAAAATGCTTCACAAAAGTAAGCGAAATGTTCCAAAAAATCAAGGTAAAAAACCCAGAATTCAAAGTACTTTCTATGGGTATGTCCGAGGATTATTTGACTGCCATTGAGTGTGGCTCAAATCAAGTTAGATTGGGTAGGATTTTGTTTGGAGATAGACCTTGAGTATTATGATTTAAGCCTTAAATTATAACAATGTCATATGTAAAAACTCTAAAAAATGGCGAAATTAATGCAAAAAAGGCAAAAAACAACAAATTGACCCCATACGACAAATTTATGGCAAAAAGGAAGGCAACTACCCTTCCTTATCGCAAAAATATGGTATTATTTAGCCCCCAAAATTTGACTGAAGCGCGACTAATTATCGATGCAGTCAAAAACAAAAAGGGGGCGATTTTTAATGTTGCAAATAGAGATGCTGTTTTGAAGCAGAGGCTACTTGATTTTTTGAGTGGAGCAGAGTATTCGCTTGGCTTTAGCATCAAAAAAATTGATGTCGACAAATATTTGGTTCTGCCTTCGGGTGTTCAATTTTTAACTAGCGATGATTTGACTTCCAATTGTTAGTATACTACTTGCAAAATTTAGCGCGCTTATGTATAATATGCGTATGAGCAAATTAATTGAAAAAATCAAAAGCTTGTTTGATGCAAACAAAAAAAGTCTTGCAATTTGGTTTGCGATAGACTTCATTTTTATTGGTGTTTGGCTTGCAATAGACCTTCTTACCAAAGAGTTTGTCTATGGCCCAATGGCATCTGGTGGACCTGATATTATAATTTGGCAGGGTGTTTTGAGGCTAACTCCAGTTGAAAACACAGGTGCATCATTTGGTATTTTTGAAGGCAAAACCGATATTTTGACGATAATTTCACTTATTACCGTTGTATTAATGGTCATTGTCATGGTCTTTAGCATAAAGATTCGCAATGGTTGGTATCGCTCTGCTTTGATACTTCTTATCGCTGGTGGTCTTGGTAACATTGTTGATAGTTGATGCTTGGTTATGTCCGTGATTGGATTTACTTTGAGCTTATAGATTTTGCAGTATTCAATCTTGCAGATACAGGACTTACCGTTGGTTGTATGTTGCTCATAATTTTTGTAATTTTCTTCTATAAACCCACAGATAACAAAAAGAAGGAGTAGTATGCAAACCTTTACCTTTATAGTTTCAGCTGAAGATAAAGGAGAAAGGCTGGATAGCTATCTTGCTCACTCTCTTGATAACATCACACGCTCCAGAGTCAAAAATCTCATTGACGATGGGGCTGTTTCTGTTTGTGATAAAGTTGTCAAAAAGAGTGGATACACTCTCAAAGAGAGTGATTTTATATCAATTAGCTTCGAAGAGCCCACAGAACTCAAAGCTACTCCCGAAGATTTGCCTATTGATATCGTCTATCAAGATGCTGATTTTTTAGTTATCAACAAAGCTCAAGGTATGGTAACTCATCCAGCAACTGGTAGTCCTTCGGGTACTCTTGTCAATGCGCTTTTATATCATGTCAAGGATTTGAGTGGCATAAATGGAGTATTGCGCCCAGGTATTGTGCATAGACTTGATAAGGACACATCTGGTCTTATTATGGTCGCAAAAAACGACAAGGCACATCTATCTTTGAGTGCACAAATTGCAGAAAAAAGCGCAAAAAGGTACTATATTGCCCTTGTTGACGGCAATATAAAGGAAGATGAGGGCATCATAAATCAACCCATTGCAAGGCATCGTACCGAACGCAAAAAAATGGCTGTTGACAAAGATGGCAGAGTGGCAAAAACTGCCTTCAAAGTGTTGGAAAGGTTCAAAAACTATACTCTTGTTGAGTATGAGCTTTTTACTGGTAGAACTCATCAAATTAGAGTCCACTCAAGCTACATTCATCATCCCGTGGTTGGAGACCCTGTATATGGTGGGTCAAACAAATTCCATTTGGACGGACAGCTCCTACATGCGTTCAAATTGGAGCTAACTCATCCATCTACGGGCGAAAGAATGACTTTTGAGGCAAAAATCCCCGATTATTTTGAAAAGGTTTTGGAAAAAATCAGAAAAACGCTTGCATAGGCGCGTATGCGTGTGTTAATATATACACGCTAAACGGCAATTGCTTTACTTAAGAGTGGTGAAAGCCGCTCTTAAATTATTTTTGGAGGAACTATGCAATTCGAGCTATCAATTCAAGAACGCGCAGAAGAAGTTATCACACCGGTAGTAGAAAAGCTGGGCTATGAAGTTGTCGAAATCAAATTCCAAAGAGTGGGCAAAAAGAACACACTCACCGTTTTTATTCACAAAAAGGGTGGTATCACTTTGGATGATTGCATAATTGTCAATGATGCATTGGATCTTCCACTTGAAAGTGCTGATATTTCAAACGGAATAGCATATGACCTTAACATTTCATCTCCAGGTCTTGATAGACCAATAGTTACCGACCGTGATTATGCACGCAACCAAGGCGAAATGGTAGAAGCTCTCTACATCAAGCCAGTTGGCAAGGTTAAAAAGATTGTTGGCGAGCTTGTTGGTCAAGATGATGACAACATTATTTTGATTGTTAAGGACAAAGAAACCATGGTACCAAAGAGCAATGTTAAAGTGCTCCAACCTTATATCGATATGAAGAGTCTCAAAAAGGCTCAAATATAAAAATACAACTAAATAACAACTGAATAGGAGGAATTCCACATTATGCAAAACAAAGAACTGTTTTTAGCTCTTGACGAAATCGAAAGAGTTTACAAACTTGACAAGACCATGCTTATCGCTTCACTTGAAGCAGGTCTCGCATCAGCTTTCAAGAAGGAAAGTGGCGAAAGTCGTGCTGTTGCAGTAAAAATGAACCCCGAAACTTTCACCATCGAGTTCTATGCTTATCAAACAGTAGTTGAAGGCGAACCACAAGAAGATAGCGAATTGAGTCTTGAAGAAGCACGCGAAATCCAAGAAGATGCAGAAATCGGCGATGTTATCGGCGAGAATGTTGACCCTGACGATCTATCAAGAATTGCAGCTCAAACAGCAAAACAAGTTATTACCCAACGCATCAATGAAGCAAAGCGCGAGCAAGCTATGAGCGAAATGAGTGACCGTGAAGGCGAACTCATGCAAGCAATCGTTCGTAGAGTAGAGGCTAATGGTACTGTTTCTGTTGAAATCAGCGGAACCCAAATGGAAGGTATCCTTGGCACTGGTGATCAAGTTCGTGGCGAAAAGTTAAGCGTTGGTGACCAAATCAAGGTATATGTTAAGAAAGTTCGCACAGATATGAAGGGCACATCCAGAGTTATGGTATCTCGTAGCTGTGCAGGCTTCGTAAGAAAGCTATTTGAAATTGAAGTACCCGAACTTCGTAGTGGCCTTATCAAGGTTAAGAATGTTGTTCGTGAAGCTGGTATGCGTACCAAGATGAGCGTATATTCAGATGATCCTAACATCGATGCACAAGGTGCATGTATTGGACCAAAGGGTGTTCGTGTTAATGCAATCGTAAACGAACTTGGTGGCGAAAAGGTTGATGTTATCCCATATAGCACAAATCCTTCAGAGTATATTGTAAAGGCACTTTCACCAGCAAAGGTTATCATGGTTCAACTCAACGAAACCACTGGTCAAGCAAAGGTTATTGTTCCAGATGACAAACTTTCACTTGCTATTGGTAAGGGTGGTCAAAACGCAAAGCTTGCAGCAAAGCTTACTGGCTACAAAATTGATGTTAAGCCATATAGCGTAGCAGTTGCAGACGATGCAGAACTTGGCATGATGGGAGATCAAGAATAATGTATGAACCTATGAGAATTTGTTCGGTTTGCAGGAAGAAAGCCCCAAAAACCGAACTTCTTCGAGTAGTTCGTATCGGCGATGAGTATATCGTTGATACAACAGGAAAGGCACAAGGTAGAGGGGCATATATCTGCAAAGATAAGGCTTGTATCGAAAAGTGCTGTAAGAAAAAACTTCTTAATAGAAGTTTCAAAACACAATTAGGGGAAGAAGTATATGAAGCTCTTGCAAACATCGATATCCAAGGTTAAGACATATATCGGTTTTGCTTTCAAAGCTAACAAATGCGTCATGGGTGTTGATAATTTGGAAAAGATTTCAAAGCCCATATTGATTGTATATTCAAGTACACTTTCCCAAAATTCGGTCAAAAAAATAGTGGACCTAAAAAACAAATATGGTCATACCATTTTTGAGATTGAAAACTTCAATGAAATAAGCCCTCGCGAAGGGTGTAAAGCACTTGGTATCAAGGATATTAGCCTTGCCGGTGCAATAACCAAACAACTAAATATTTAAGGAAGCAACAAATGGCAGAAAACACTAACCTTCGCAATAATTTTAATAATGACTCTATGAACAACATCAAAAAGATTGATGAGTTTTTGAAGCGCAATCAAGCAAGTGTGCTCAATCTTATTTCCAACGAGAAGCGCAAACTTGATGATGCAAAGCAAGACCTTAAGTCCAAAAAGATGGATTGGCTCAAAGAGCTTGAGGAAAGAAAGGCTCTTGAAGAAGCACGTCTTAGACAAGAAAAGGAAATTGCCGAAGCTATCAAGGCAGCTACTGCTCAACCAATTATCGAAGCTCCTGTCGTTGATGAACCTGCAACCGAAGAAGTACATCCACAAGAAGGACAAAAAGCTGAACCTTCTTCCACGGAAGCATTGCAAACAGGACACATCCACATAATTAAACATCTCTCCTTTTGTTTTTCGGGCATCATCCAA
>JAFXIB010000027.1 GCA_017533505.1 Clostridia bacterium
AAAGAAGTGCGATGTTTGCGCTACGGTTTGGATCGTATTGAACGCTTGCAACCTTTGCTGGGATACCGTCTTTATTACGCTTAAAGTCGATGATTCTGTACTTGTTTCTGTTACCGCCACCAATGTGTCTTACGGTAATTCTTCCCAAATTGTTGCGACCGCCGGTTCTGCTCTTGCTTATGAGCAAGCTCTTTTCAGGCTTTGTGCAGGTGATTTCTGCAAAGTCTGATACGCTCATGTTACGGCGTGCAGGGGAAGTTGGTTTATATTTAATAACAGCCATTATTGTTTACCTCCCGATTATGCTAAACTCTCGAAGAATTCGATTGCCTTGCTATCAGCAGTAAGGGTAACATATGCCTTTTTGTAGGATGCTGTCTTACCTTCTGTGTAGCCTCTTCTTCTGGTCTTACCGCTAACTCTTACGGTGTTTACCTTTTCTACAGATACGCCAAAAATGCTTTCTACTGCCATTTTGATTTGGGTCTTGTTAGCATCTTTTCTAACAACGAATGCGTATCTCTTTGCTGCGATACCGTCGTAGCTCTTTTCAGAGAGAACGGGTTTAATAATGATATCGTAGTTGTTCATTATGCATATACCTCCATAAGTGCGTTAACGGCGTCGAGGGTGAATACACACTTGTTTGCGCGAACGAGTTCATAAACATTTAGTAGTGCTACATCACTGAGGGTGAGAGCTTGAATGTTCTTTGATGCGCGTAGGAGTTCATCATTGTGACCATCAACTACGAGGAGTGCAGTCTTTTCGATACCGAGGGTGTTAAGAGCGGTTGCTACGAGCTTGGTCTTTGGCTCTGCGATTTCGAACTTATCAACGATTAGGAGATCTCCGTCTGCAAGCTTCTTTGATAGTGCACTGCATAGTGCGCCAACTCTCATTTGCTTGTTGATCTTCTTGCTGAAGTCGCGGGGCTTTGGAGCAAATACAACGCCACCATGAATCCATTGTGGAGCGCGGATGCTACCTTGACGAGCTCTGCCGGTGCCCTTTTGTCTCCAAGGCTTCTTGCCACCACCACGAACTTCTGTACGGGTTAGAGCGCTCTTTGTGCCTTGTCTTTTGTTTGCGAGTTGAGCAACGATAACTTGGTGAATAAGTGCTTCGTTATATTCTCTGCCAAAGATTTCGTCATTGAGCTCAACGGTTCCTACTTCATTACCTAGGGTGTTTATAACTTTTGCTATCATAATCGTATCTCCTTAACCCTATTATTTGAACCACTTGGAAGGCTTAACTTTCTTGCAGGTATTCTTGATGATAACGGGGCTGTTCTTTGGACCGGGGATTCCGCCTGCGATCAATAGAACATTGCGTGCTGCATCTACCTTAACTACTTCCAAGTTTTGGATGGTTACTTGTTCGTGACCATATTGACCAGCCATCTTCTTGTTTTTGAAAACTCTTGATGGGCTGGAGTTAGCACCCATGGAACCTACTTCTCTATGAACAGGGCCAACACCGTGTGTAGCCATGAGCATGTGTCCGTTCCATCTTTGGATGGTACCAGTGTAACCACGACCACGAGTGGTGCCAGTTACATCAACTTTGTCGCCTACTACAAATGTGTCAGCTTTGATTTCTTGACCTACGGTGTAAGCAGAGCAATCTTCAAAGCGGAATTCAGCCATGGTCTTTTTGGGAGCGATACCAGCTGCCTTATATTGACCTGCAGTGGGCTTGTTTACATTGTTAGCCTTTACTTCGCCATATGCAACCTTAACTGCATCGTAGCCATCTTTAGCAACGGTCTTGATTTGTACAACTGCACAAGGACCTGCTTCAACAACGGTTACTGGGATAACGGTGCCGTCAGCGGCGAATATTTGGCTCATACCAAGTTTCTTACCTAAAATAGCTTTTTTCATGTTTTGAGCCTCCTATTACAGCTTGAGTTGGAAGTCTACGCCTGCTGGAACATCGAGCTTCATAAGAGCGTCAACGGTCTTTGTGGAGCAATTGTAGATATCAATCAATCTCTTGTGGGTGCGAAGTTCGAATTGTTCTCTGCTATCCTTATACTTATGGGGTGAGCGGAGAATAGTTACGATTTCCTTCTCTGTGGGTAGCGGGATAGGTCCTGATACGCTAGCGCCGGTGCTCTTTGCAGCCTCAACGATCTTTGCGCAAGAGGAATCTATCAAGCTGTGGTCATAGGCTTTCAATTTGATTCTGATCTTTTGACCTGCCATGTTATTTGTGTCCTCCATATGTTATCAATTCCGTACACACTTATCCGTGTGTATCGTGCCTTCCGATAAAATAAAGGGCAGAGCCCGTTTTTCTATCATCCAGCTATTCGTGTACCTCCGGAATTGACACTCACCTGAATGCAATATTCCATCTTAAGCTACTTAATCGGGCGGTTTCAGAGAAATCCCCGAACGCGAACGCATATATAATAATAAATAATAGGTATAAAGTCAAACGATTTTTTACATTTTTTTATAAATTTTTAAATTATTTTTTAACTCTTGTGGCCCCCTATTTTTGCACCACAATATATTGTGGTTTAGACTAAAATTTTGTTTTTAGCGCTCCATTTAGAGGAGTATCACACACCTATTATGCACCCAGTACAAAAATCAAAACCAGCAAAAATATATACATTATATATAAGGTACGCGCACGCGCGCGCGAGACTATAAAGCAATTATAATATAATAAAAAATCCATCTTGATTTATATCTATATTTAGGTTATAATACCAAAGGAGGTCTTAATATGAAAAAATTTTTAGACAACGATTTTTTACTTGATTCCCCTACTGCAATAGCTCTATACGACGAAGTTAAGGATTTACCTATCGTTGATTACCACTGTCATGTAGACGCAAAAGAAATATATGAGGACAAAAAGTTTAGCTCCATAACAGAAGCTTGGCTCGGTGGAGATCACTACAAATGGAGAGCTATGCGCAACATGGGCGTTGAAGAAAAGCTAATAACCGGCAAAGGTGATGAATATGCTCGTTTTGTAGCTTGGGCTACTATTTTACCCAGTTTAGCTGGTAATCCACTATATCACTTCAGTCATCTTGAGCTAAAGAGATATCTTGGTATTGACACCCCACTCAATGCAAAAACTGCAGAAGAGATTTACGCTAAAGCTAACAACGCCC
>JAFXIB010000028.1 GCA_017533505.1 Clostridia bacterium
CGGGCTTATTATAAGTTTCTCCCATTTCTTCTACCTCACTTTTGATCTTTTGTCTTGCTGAAAAGAGCCTTTGACGAACAGCACCTTCACTTGTTCCTTGCACTTTGGCTATCTGAGCGGCAGAAAGACCGTCTATGTAGAACATTATCATAACTTCGCGGTATGCCTTTGTCAAAAAAGCAATTCTGCGGTATACAGAAGTTAATAATTCTGCGGTATCATCGGAAGTGTCTTCTTCCGAAACACCGAGCAAAATTTCTTCCGAATCGCCTTCATACATAGTTTCCGCGCGTTTTCTTCGGTTATTTGAAAAATCGGCATAAACATTACGAGCCACTCTCCAAATAAACGGATATACGCTTTCAATCTCTCCGTCACTATGGGCAGCTTTAACGAGGGCATAGATTATATCCGAGCATAGATCCTCTGCCTCGTAGCTGTCATTTGTTCTCGCATAACAAAAGCCAAATAGCTTGTCAAGCAAGTCGTCATCAAAAAAATTCAGCAAATCTCTTTTTTTCATTTGTTTCTCCAAGCGATTGATCAGTGCTTTCACTTATATAGTCCGCGCGTTTATGAAAATGTTAGGTCGAATTTATAAAATTATATCATAAAATTGTGAATTATTAGTCCACTTAACAAATAATGTATATAATTTGCTTTTGTGGACACAAAAGCAGTGCTTGTCAGGAAAATTGACGAGGCTATATTACCGCCCGACAGTATAAAAAAGGAGTACGGACAAATCGTCAGTACTCCTTTTGCTTTTCGGCAGGTAAAATCTGCTTTATGGAAGACACCCATTCGGGAGTTTTTTTATTAATGTTGTTGTCAAAAGATAATTTTTGTTATCTTTTTTATTTGTAAACTATGCTATATGTCTTAATCTTTCTTCCGTTATCAGTAGGATACCACTTTTGTCCAAATGTGCCATCTTTTTCAAGAGCTTCGACTTGAGAAGCAGTCTTTCCGTAAATTTCGATGGTTTCAATAGCACGGCAGTTGTAGAATGCAAATTCGCCAACACTTTCTACACTTGCAGGAATATTGATAGATGTAAAGCCTTTGATGTCGCCATCAGCAGTGCGTGAGCAGTATCCAAATGCATCCTTTCCTATGGTCTTTAGTCCATTAGGTAGAATAGGTGCAGCCATTTCAGAACACTTGAAGAATGCCATTTCGCCAATATGCTCAAGTGTACTTGGGAGTGTAATCTCCCTCAAGTAATAGCAGTGGTAGAATGCCTTGCCCCTAATGGTCTTTACACCTTCTGGGACAACATAGGTTGCATAGCTTTCGATGTTCATTTTGTTGTCGATGTTAGCGCCCTTTCTGATTGGATAGTAGATGAGCTCTGTCATATCCTTATTGAATAGTACGCCATCAACAGCAGTAAAGTATGGATTTTCGGGGTCAACTACAAAGCCCTTTCCGTTTTTGCCATATTCATCTGCACCAAGACCAACAAGATTTGTGAATGCCCATGTATCAATTTCCTTTACATTTTTGCCAATGTAAATGGTATATAAATTTTCAGCATTAACGACACCTTGAGCACCCACCATTGTTACAGGCTTACCCTCAATTTCATCAGGGATTGTAATCTCGTGGATGAGTGTGCTGTCGGTATAACCAACAATGGTTATTTCGCCATTATCTTCAACCTTATATTCGATGTTGTTTTCCCAAGTCTTGTTGCAAGCTGTAAGTGTTATAACCGATAGAGCAACAAGAGATAGAATAGCTATTGTAGCAATGATTTTTCTATTTTTCATCTTCCACTACCTCCTCTTCTTGAGATACTGTGATGTTATCTGTTTCGGTAGCTACCTCAACGCAAGCCCCCACATCAGCACCGGCAACCTCCAGTGCAAGCTCCCCTTGACTATCAAGAGCTTGCCTTTCTGCCTCTACCCTTTCCCTGATTTCCTTTACGCATTGAGCATGTTGAGCACGCGTTAGGTTATAGAAAAGATATGGTATTGTTGAGCCTGTTAGAGCGCAAACAGCAACTATTACATAGATGGTTGTTACATCTTGGAATATACCAGAGTCGAACATTACATCCCAGTCAGAAGTGAATCCAACACGCTCAAATAACATAGGAATGATAAGTCCAATTATGGTTGTAAGAGGTGTTGTAAACCAGCTGAACATTGTAACCATATTGTCTGCTCTTTCTCCCGTTTTCCACTGGTGATAGTCCAAAATATCTGCGTTTAGGCTCCTTGAAATACCATTTGAGCATGCTGTAAGCGCACTTCTTATGAAAACGAACAGTATTAGGAGTGCTACGCTATCCAGCTTAATTGCAACAAGGTAGCAAGCTGTGATTGCTATCCAAGCAACTCTAACGATAAGTAGAACATTGCGCTTTTCAAACCTCTTGATGAGTGTTGGTGTTGCAAGGTTGCCAATAACAGATGTAATACCAACAATACCTACGATACCACTTATCCACTCAAGACGAAGATTATAAATTAGGAAGTAGTTCATAACGCCGTCGGCATAACCATTCCAACCTTCAAAGATAGCGCAAATATTGATGAGCCAGAAGAACTTGTTTTTGAGCAGTTTCTTTGCTGCTGTACCAAATTTAACTTTGGGTTTAGTCTCGTAGTTTTCAGCAATTCTTTCCTTAACTTGGATAAGGATAAAGCCAACAGCACAGCTGATAGCTGATAGAATTGGTATAAATATTTGATATGACCTGATATCAAGATAACCACCGGTAAGCACAATCATCATTGGGAATATGATTCTAAATATTGACCTCAAAAGACCAATTGCGATGCCACCAATAGAATATAGCTTTTGTCTTTCAACAGAGTTGGGACTAATAACAGCAACGATTGCGAGTGAATTATCGCTGTATAGTGCAGTAAATCTTGAGCGCAAAGTAAACAATGCATGTAGAAGTACGAGCTTTGTAGTGTACTCAAGAGTGGTTGGAACAAATGGTATCAAGCTTGTGATAATTGTAATTGGAATACCATAAAGGAGCATAAATGGTTTATATCTACCAAATCTTCTGCAAAGCTTGGAGCGAACAAACCAGTTTACGAAGTTACCAGCACCACTTATAATCAAAATATTGCCAACAATTTGAGGTAGACCTTTGATGATTTTTACATCCATTCCCCATGTTGTCGGTGGTATACAATAGCAAGCTATTCCCAAAATAATGGTCAATGAGTAAGCAATTATACATTTTTTAGCAGTTTTCTTGTCGACCTTACCAAGGTTTTCAAATACCGTCATGGTAAGAGGCTCCATATAAATGGTAGCATATCTAACTATGAGGGCAATGATGGAAATGATAGAAAAGTCCATCAACGAAATACCCATAATTGAGCCACAGAAATACCCTGCTGTGAATGCAACTGTTTCGCCTGCGAGATAGGTAAAGGCACTTACACCCATGTTACCAAAGCAATAGGACAAAAATTCCTTTATGCTCAAGTATTCACCTTCAAGGGGTTGACTCCAGTGCGCCTTAACAAAACCATATCCGTTTACGGCAAGGGTTTTAACCTTGTCTTTGGTTTTTGAAAAGAATGACATATTCTCCTCCCAAATATTTTCTAATATATATGATAACACACGCACGCGCAAAATTCAAGGGGTGGTTTTTGTGTCTTTTTGCAGTGGCTAATCAACAATAAAAAAGATTTATAAACAGCAAAACAAACAAAAAAGGTATCCTTTGTTTCAAATAAGGATACCTAATTTTAACATTTCTTGAACATGTTTACTTTGACATCAAAAATTTATAAAGAGCATTGCATCCCAAAACACAATCATCATAAGTTGCATCAAAGTCGCCAGTATACCATGGGTCTGCTACATCTCTATCAAGCCCTGCGTACTCAAGTAGCATTTTAACCTTATGCTCTTTATCTCCAAGGAAAGTTCTCTCAAGGTCACGGAGATTGTAATAGTCCATTGCAATGATATAGTCAAACCTTTCGTAGTCGACTCTTGTGATAAGCCTTGCGGTTTTGCCCTCAGTTGAGATGCCAACCTCTTGGAGCTTTGCCCTTGTACCACGATGTGGTCTACACCCAATAGCATCGGTGTGGCATGCTGCTGACTCGATATGGAAAAGATGCTCTACCTTATGCTTCTTAACAATATCCTTCATGATAAACTCTGCCATCGGAGAGCGACAGATGTTACCATGGCAAACAAACAACACTCTATACATCAAACAACACAGCCCCCATCAACACAAAGCACTTGACCTGTAACATAGGAGCTTCTCTCACCGATAAAAAACTCAACTGCATTTGCTACATCGTCTGGTGTGCCAATTCGTGGGATTGGGATGGTGTCTACAAATGCAACCTTATCTTCTTCGGAAAGCACATCACTCATGCGAGTATCAATGAGACCGGGAGCCACACAATTTACTGTAATGCCACTCAATCCCAATTCCTTTGCAAGAGCTTTTGTAAAGCCAATGAGTCCAGCCTTTGCTGAAGAGTAAGATACCTCACAGCTTGCACCCGACACGCCCCACATGGAAGATATGTTTATGATGCGTCCCCACTTTTCGGAAATCATATGGGGCACTATCTTTTGAGTAAGTAGGTAAGTACCTCTCAAATCAACGCCAAGCATATTATCAAGCTCTGATACCGTTACATCTGTAAAAAGCTTAATTTCTGCTACACCAGCGTTGTTGACAAGGATATCGACATTGCCAACTTCTTTTGCACACCTATCAATTGACTCATCGTCTTTGAGATTAAGATAGTAAGGTTTTGCGCCTGTTTCCAATGCAATCTTTTCTGCCCTATCCTTACCTTGATAGTAAGTAAATTTTACATCATATCCTAAAGCACAAAGAGAGCGTACAATACACTCTCCTATACCAGCTGAACCACCTGTTACTAAAACTTTCTTTGCCATATTTTTACTTATTTTCTGTATCTTCGGCTACCGAATTCAATTCAAAATAGCCCTTTCCTTCCATTACGCTATCCATTACGCAAATAGCAACAGCACTCGTTGCAATGATTGCTCCACGGGGTGCAAGACAGGTTACATGCTCGCCTTTTACTTCCAAGTTTACAATCTTGTTTGTTTCAAAATTCAAGGTCTTAAATGGTTGCTTGATGCTTGGTGTTGGCTTAAATGAACAGCTAACAATAATAGGCATACCATTGCTAATACCACCATTAAGTCCACCATTAAAGTTGTTATCAGTTTCAATCTTGCCGTCATTTAGCACAAAGCTATCTGCAACATCGGAGCCAAGCGCATGAGCAAATCTTGCGCCATAGCCAAAGCTAACACTCTTTACTGCTGGCACTGCAAATAGGAATGATGCAATCTTTGACTCCAATCCATCAAACATTGGCGAGCCATATCCAGCAGGTAAACCTACAACTGCAGTTTCTACTGCGCCACCAATACTATTTCCTACAGCACCAATACTCATAAGGAGTGATACCATCTTCTTTCTTGCCTCACTACTTATGGTTGCAAGTGGTGCAGAGTTAAGCCTATCTACGAGCTCGTCTGGGAAATCTGTAGCAAACTTATCGTCATAGATTTCTCCAATGCACTTGATGTGTGATACAACCTTAACACCCATCTTCTCAAGATAGTCAGCACAAAGCATACCAAAGAAAACAATGGGAAGTGTGCTTCTACCGGAACCGTGTCCACCACCAAATGTATCTGCGTGGTTGTTGTATCTTATATTGGATACATAGTCAGCATGACTGGGGCGTGGCACCTCTTTTTTGTAGTCAACAACATCAACATCTTTGTTGTAAAAAACAACGGTAATGGGTGCACCATTGGTAATGCCATTGGTTACACCAGAAATGATAGTAGGTCTATCTTCATCTTTGCGTGCAGCAGTAAAATTGTTGCTACCCTGTCTTAACTTCAAGCCAAGCTTGATTCTATCAAGATTCACAACAACACCAGCTGGAAAGTTGTGCAAAGTACCGCCCACCATTTGACCGTGAGCTTCGCCAAACAAAGAGAGTTTAAGGTTTGAACCCCATACTGAACTCATAGTATCCTCCAAGATTCGAGTTATAGTAATTATACCACTATAGTTAACAATTTTCAAGATATATTACGCGCGTAATTAATATATAAAATACTTTATTTAAGGCGCTAAATTTGGTATAATAACAATATGGACCAAAAAATTAGGGATTTAGTTAAGAAATATCTCCCCCTCCGAGAGCGCTACAATGAACTAACGGAGCAATTGGAGAGCCCCGAAATCATTGCCGACAATAGACTATATCTTCGTTTAAGTGACGAACGCAATTCCCTTGAAGAAGCCTACCAACTTGGAGAGGCGCTTCTTGTTGCAGTAGAGCTTGGCGACGACAGGGAAGCAGAGGCATTGTATGCATGTTTAGTAGAAGAACTAACCCCTGATTTCGAGTCAGACACTCGTAGTGCAATCATAGAAATCAGGTCCGAAAATCCTCAAGCTGACCCACTCCGTCAAGAGCTAATCAAGATATATTCTGCCTTTTCTACATCACATAACTATACATTTAGCATAGTAGAAGACGAGCAAAAATTCACTACACTTCTCATTGAAGGAAAAGGTGCCTTGAGCCTACTTAAGCACGAAACCGGCACGCACCGTAGCACCGGTGGTAAAATCGGAAACTCAAGTGTTTGGGTATCTGTTATGCCAAAAATGGATGATGTAAGTGTTGTTATCAACGACAAGGACCTTCGCACCGACATCTTCCACAGCTCTGGCGCCGGTGGACAAAACATCAACAAAGTAGCAACTGCAGTAAGGCTCACTCACATTCCAACTGGCATTCAAGTTGTCTGCACCGAAGAACGCTCACAGCTCCAAAACAGAAATCGCGCACACCTTGTTTTAAGAAGCAGGCTATATGCCTACTATCACGAAAAAGAGCTTGTTGCAAGGCGAAAGGCGCAACTCTCAATATCGCATATTGCACGCACTCATAGAATAAGGCTACTTGACTATGACAACGAAAAAATCCTTGATATCCGCACCAATTTGACCATTACACTAAAGCAAGCATATCAAGGTGCTATACAAAACCTAACCACACCTCTCATCATCAAAGACAAACGCTAAAAGGATTAACATGGGCGCATTCAACCAAAAGATTTCCATAGATACCACCATGACGGTGTTATCAGCGCACACCTCCGTTTACAAGACGGAGAAAATGGGCGTGGAAATCAAAAAAATTCGCTCACACGACCTTTTCTTGCTCAAAATGGCAGAGGCAATCATTCCACACATTGATACTCTTCTCAAGGTTGGGCACCTTTTCAAACTAACAGTTGGTGGCAAACACACCTTGCATTTTACATTTGGCAAGGGACTTAATAGTACCACTCTCAAAGCCCGCGACATTGTATTCACTCACTACGCAACCACCGAGCAAGATATCCTTTACAACGATGGTAGATTTGTATACTATCTTGATAGTGTAAAGACCTTTGATGGGTTTATTTCAGCAGACACTACTCTTATTCCACCCACTGATTTCAACAAAATGTATCGCGTACAAGGCACCGACAAAGCAAGTTTCCCCGCTCTCAGCCCCTTCCAGAAGGAAATTGTAGAGACCGAGGATAAAAACATGCTTGTCCAAGGTGTGGCAGGTTCTGGCAAGACCAATGTTTGCATTGACAAGGTCATTTTTTCTGCTTGCAGAGAGTATCGTGGCAGACTGCTTTACTCCACCTTTTCGCGTGGCCTTCTCATTGACACCCAAGCCAAGATAAATGCTTTTGCCGACACCCTATCTGCTCTTATCACATCTATTGAGCAAGGCAAAGTGCAATACTTTGGCAACCACAAAATTGCAATAGAAAACAAGCTGGGCATTTATCTTGAAGTAGAGGAAGACCAAAAGATTTTATCCAAGCTAAAAGTCATACACAACTACCTTACAACCAAAGTAGATTATTTTCTAATTGAGGACTTATATAGACATTATCTTGGGGGCACTCTTACGCCAAGTGGCGAGGAGTTCTTCACTCGCAAATACCTAAAAGAAAGCTTTGTACAAGGACAGATTGGCAAACTCAAAAACCTTTCTGGCGAAGTAATTTACAAAGAAATCTTTGGTGTAATATATGGTTCCTACGAGCCACGCACCCCCATAAAGGAAATGCTATCATACGATGAGTATGCACTAAAGCGCAGTGGTTCATTTTCCAAAACAGAGTGTGATGTTATATATAGACTGGGCCGTGATTACAAAACCTATCTTGTGCGCAATGGCTACACAGACAACAATTTTATGAGTCGTGAGCTCCTAAATAATCTAAATAGGTTACCCAAATACTCAATTGCTGTACTTGACGAAGTGCAGGATATGACGGAAATAAATTTGTGTCTTATGACTTCGCTCAGCCTAAAGCTCTTTACGGTTGGTGATGCTCTCCAAATGATAAACCCTGCTTACTTTAGCTTTGCTTATCTAAAGAGACTTCTCTATCAAGAGGACATCACAGATGTAAAGGAGCTACAAAACAACTATCGTAACACCAAGAAGATATCTGAAATCATATCATCACTTGGTGTGATAAACACCCTAAAGTTTGGCACACATAGTTTTGTACTCAAAGGTGTTAGTGTTGATACAGACATCAAAACGCAAGCTGTAAAGGTAAACGGACCAGCCTTCCTTGATGAGCTCAAAGCAAAAAAATATGGTGATTATACTCTCATTGTTGCAACTGCTCGTCAAAAAGCAAACATGCGCAAACTCCTTGGCAATCGCGAAATATTGACCGTTTCCGAAGCAAAGGGACTTGAGCGCGACACGGTAATTTTATACAACATTTTGTCCGACAATTACGACAAATGGGAAACTCTTGATAGAATAACCATCAATCGTAAAACTGCAGACGAAAACAGCGTATACAGATACTATTTCAACCTTTTATATGTTGCCGTTTCACGCGCAAAGCATAATGTTTATATTTACGAAGACAAGGATGTCCCTGCCTTCCGTGACTTCTTCCGTAGGGAGTTCACACAGCTAAATGTTAAGGATGCGATAAGAAATCTTGACAAGATACTTTCCATCAAGGAAGTGGAAACGGACGAACTGATAGAAAGAATCAAAAAGTTCATTTCACTTGGTCAATACGAGAACGCGCGAGTTACAGCACTCAACCTTGACGACGAGCTTGAACGCACAAAGCAAAACCATCTTATCGACATCAACGAGCAATATATTAGGTATGGTAAGTATCGTGAAGCTGGTATCAGGTACTGGGAAAGAGGCTTGTACGAAGAAGCCAAAGATACATTTAGGCTATCGGGGGACACAAAGCTCATCGAGTTTATGGAAGCCACTCTTCAAGAAGAAAACCACGCACTCAGTTATGATATTGTAAGGTTTTATCCTGATTTTGAGGGCAACGATGTGGCACAAACTCTCATACTTGACACCCTTCAACGCGACATAAATGAACTAAAAGACAATCA
>JAFXIB010000029.1 GCA_017533505.1 Clostridia bacterium
AAATACCTCGTTACACTCGGCGATAAATACCCTTCGGGCGATAATTACCTTTGCGCTATCGCTCCAAGGCGATAACTACAAAAAACTTTGTTTTTTGCGTTAAGGATAAAAGAATATATGAGAGAGTAAAGTTACTTTTAGCACTCTTAATATGCTCTATCCAAAACGCAAGCACTTGTGCTTGTATTTCGCGCCGAACAAAGTGAGGTATTTCTCGCTCTCGCAAGGGCGAGAGTAGTTATCGCCGAGCGCAAGCGAGGTAATTATCTTGCGAATGCGAATGCAATTATCATTTGTCAATCTCAAATTGCATCTTTACACCTATTACTTATTGTGCTATCATATATTTAGAATATAATCGGTATTTTCGCTTATATTAATATCATTATCAAGGAGTTTTTTTATGGCACCAGGTTGGATTGCTTTGATTGTTATCTTGGGCGTTTTGCTCATTGGCTTTATTTTGCTTGTTCCCTTTGGTATTTGGTTTAGGGCTCTCGTTTCGGGCGCTCCAGTATCCATTCCAAGACTTATCGGTATGCGTCTCCGTCGCGTTAAGGTCGCTATGATTGTCGATGCTTATATCACCGGCAAGAAGGCTGGACTCGATATCGATATAGCTACTCTTGAAACTCACTATATGGCTAAAGGCGATGTTATCAATGTCGTAAATGCTCTTATTTCTGCCCACAGTGCAAAGATTGACCTCGATATTAGGACTGCTATGGCTATCGACCTTGCAGGTCGTGATGTTTTGAATGCTGTTAAGGTTTCTGTTAACCCCAAGGTTATCGAAACTCCTATGATTTCAGCTATCGCAAAAGACGGTATTGAACTTCGCGCAAAAGCAAGAGTTACCGTTAGAGCAAATATCGCTCGTCTAATCGGTGGCGCTGGCGAAGAAACTATTATTGCTCGTGTAGGTGAAGGTATCGTTACCACCATCGGCTCTGCAAGAGAACATAAGGAAGTGCTCGAAAATCCAGATAGCATTTCCAAAAAGGTGCTTGACAAGGGACTTGATAGTGGCACTGCTTATGAAATTTTGTCCATCGATATAGCTGATGTTGATGTAGGTAGAAATATCGGCGCACAACTACAAATGGACCAAGCCGAAGCTGACAAGCGCGTTGCTCAAGCTAAAGCCGAAGAACGTAGAGCGCTTGCTATTGCTCAAGAGCAAGAAATGAAAGCTAAAACTCAAGAAATGCGCGCTATGGTTGTTAGCGCAGAAGCTGAAGTTCCAAAGGCTCTTGCAGAAGCTCTCAAAAATGGTAAAATGGGCGTTATGGACTACTATAACATGCTCAATCTCCAAGCAGATACTGCAATGAGAAGTGCTATTGGTGGCGAAAATATCCCACAGGAAGATAAAAAATAATGTCTACACACGAACATCCTTTGACAGAAGGCGCCATCGTTAAGGAAAATGTGATTGTCCCCGATTACGCAGGGGAGGGTTGCGAAGAGCATTACGACGAGCGCGTAATTAAACAGGATAAATCCTACGACACTATGCAAAAGATTGGCTCAATCAATCCATATCTTCGTGCAATGATAATAGGGGAAGCCCTAAATATACCACGATGTAAAAAGCCATTTTTCAAAAAGTAAGAAAAACGCGTTATTTTGGCGCAATCCATAGGAAAACACAAAAGCCCACTCGGTCGTTTACGCAAAGTAAAGTCCCGTCGTGGGCTTTTATCTTTTCCGTCGACTTGCATCCAAACTAACGCGTTTTTAAGAGCTAAAGTATTTTTGGGGATTTTGTTTTGCTCGTATCTCATCTAAATAATCGCGTTTTTATAACAAGAGCATTTTTTGGGGAATACTTAAAACAAAACCAAGCTTTTAGCTTTAGCTAAAAACTTCACTTGTGCTTGCACAAACTTCACTACGGAGTAACTTCACTTTTGCGTAAGCAAAAACTTCACTGTAAATTGCATTTCGCATTTATCACTCTCCAAATTGTGTCTTTACACAATTTGAGTATTATGATATTATATTTATATAATTATTTTGTTGGAGCTTTCTATGAGAAAAGCAGGTGTGTTACTACCAATATTTTCACTTATGAGCGAGTATGGTATCGGCGATTTTGGCGCTGGTGCAAGATACTTCGTGGACTTTTTGAAGAGTATGGGCTTTAAGATTTGGCAGATTTTGCCCATCACTACCATTGGCGCTGGCAATAGCCCTTATTCGGGTATTTCTGCATTTGCTGGCAATCCACTTTTTGTTGATTTGGTTACCATTGACGACAGCCTTTTGAGTAAGTCAGAAAAGGAATCCTTTAAGGTATATAGCCCTTATAGAGTGGATTACTCTGCTGTAAAAGAACAAAAAACCAAAGCTCTCCAACTTGCTTACTCAAGGGTTGACAAAGATTTACAAGCTAAAATTGATGAATTCAAGGCTCAAAATTCCTTCTGGCTAAACGACTATGCACTCTTTATGGCAATAGCTGAAGAAAGGGGCATTGAGTGGTCAAGCTGGGATAGGGAGCTAAAATTCCGTGATAGCATAGCTCTCCAAAAGGAAGCTGATAGGCTAAAAGATAGGGTGGGTTACTACTACTTTGAGCAATACCTATTCTATACTCAATGGACTGCACTCAAACAATATGCCAATGCGCGTGGCATAGAAATATTTGGTGATATGCCCATATATGTTGCGCTCAACTCTCCTGATGTATGGGCAAATGCTGATGTGTTCAGCCTTGACGATGAGCTTGTACCAACCGAAGTTGCAGGGGTGCCACCAGATTACTTTGCAGAAGATGGTCAACTTTGGAACAATCCACTTTATGATTGGGAGTCTATGGCTAAAAGCGATTATGAGTGGTTTGTAAGTAGAATTGAGCATAGCTTGAAGCTATATGATATTTTACGAATTGACCACTTTAGGGGACTATGTGAATACTAGGCAGTACCCAAAACATCAAAAACTGCAAAAGTTGGTGTGTGGCGCAAGGGCCCAGGAATGGAGCTTTGGAAAGCAGTTGAAAAGCGCATTTCATCCCCCAAAATTGTGGCAGAGGACCTTGGCATCATTGACGACAAGGTGGTGGCTTACCTACAAGAAACCGGATTCCCTGGTATGCGTGTTATTCAGTTTGGTTTTGACGGAGATAGGAACAATATCCATCTACCATACAACTACTCAAAGAATACCTATGCATACACAGCAACCCATGATAACAACACCACTCTTAGCTGGCTCTATGAACTTGACTCAAGTGTTAGACAGGGTGTCCTTGACTACATTGAAGTGGGCGAAAATGAGTGGGGTATTGGTGGAAAACACTCAAAAAGCACCAAAGCTGTTGCAAAACTAATTATGCAAAGTTCTGCTGATGTCGCCATCATTCCACTCCAAGACCTAACTGGTTATGGCGCAGACACTCGCACCAATGTCCCAGGTGAGCCAGACGGCAACTGGGAGTTTAGGGCAGTAATTTCTACACTTGATGATGTAGACATGGGGTACTATCGTTATCTTATTACCAAATACGGAAGATAAAACGCGTTATTTTGGCGCAATCCATAGGAAAACACAAAAACCCACTCGGTCGTTTACGCAAAGTAAAGTCCCGTCGTGGGTTTTTATCTTTTCCGTCGGCTTGCATCCAAACTAACGCGTTTTTAGAAGTAAAACAATATGGGGATTTTGTTTTGTTCGTATCTCATCTAAACTGTCGCGTTTTATTGAGTTAAATAGATTGTTTGTTTTCTTTTCCTTCGCCTTTCGCATTAATTATAACAAAACAACCATACCTTCGCTTGCACCAACTATTGATAGCGTGTAGCCTTTTATGAATGTGTAGGTCGTGCCGAGTATTTGGGGGATTTGTTTGAGAGCATAGGGTAAGCCACAACTTTGTTGCTTGGCGTAGGCTTCGGAAAGTGTGAACTTTTGATAGAAATCTTGGAGATTTTCTGCAACTATCCCAAAGCGTGAAGATATCTTTTGATAGTCAATTTCCTTGTTTTGCTGTATGTCTATGCCAATAGGGGTTTGAGAGAGCGCACATACTACCCACTCGCCACTATGCGATAGGCTGATGAAGGTGGTTTCGTCCCCCTTAAAATAGGGCGCACCACTTGCGTGATGTGCGTATTCTACATCTAAATGGGGGGCTTTTTTTAGGTCGCAGTAAACTTTGTAGCTTTCTATCGCTACTTGTTCACTTGGTGCGCGCTTGGATAAACATATCAGTATCATATCTAAATTATAGTACCACCTTGAAAAATTGTCAATTATCACTTAAAATTCAGTTAAATAGGGCATTATTGCAAGCCTTTTTCTTGACGAGTAATTATTATAAAGTTTATAATAGTTATACTATCGTATATACATAGGTGAATAATGAAAAAGATTTTTGTAACCATTTTACTTGTTCTTTGCGTCGCTTGCACTTCCGTCGCTCTCTTTGCTTGCAACGATAATACAGATGAAGAAACTCCTTTTGTCGCTCCTTCATTTGACTTTACTTTGCCAAGCGATATCGAAGAATATGGCCTTTCAATCGAGTGGTTTGACTCTGATGGCAACCCAACTACATTCCAAAAGAATAAACCTACTGCCATCGTTATCGGTGGTCAAACAGAGTATAACATAAAAGATGGTATCAACCTTGATGCTACTAACTATACAGCATCTGTTATTTCCGGCAGTATCACACTACAAAAAACCAGCTACCTTTGGAATCGTCAAGGCTTTAACATCGGCGTTTTCCACTACGAAAACTTTGCCGACGATACCAATGATAACATCGTAAAAAAGATTTTTAATAGTAGCTCAATGACTTATATCAACAAGGACGGCGCAACCATCACAACTGCTCCTGACTTTAACCTCACCGAAGCACTTATATCTGCACTCCTTAAAGTTGGCTCATCTGATGACCTTGCTTGGAGCAACGGAAAGAATATCCAAGAGCTTCGCTTTATCGGTAACGGCGTTGGCGCAGTGCTTGCTTTGAGCGCTGGCGAATACCTTGATTACCTATACGAAAATGGCGCTGTTGGTGTTGGTTATGTTCCAGATAGAATTGACCTAATCGACCCATATTTTTCAAACACAGGTTCAGCAACAGTTGTTGATTACTACGCTCAAACAACCATCGGTTCAGCTCTTGCTGTAAGCTCCAAGTCAGTTGTTGAGCTTGCAACAAAAGGCACCGTTTTTACACTTGTTGAAAGCGACAAGGAATACTACGATAGTTACGAAAATCGCTATTCTGGGGTATCCGTAATTGACAATACAGTTACCCTAACCGATAGTGGCGACGCTCTTCTATACAAGGATATAAAGAAGAATGTTGCATATCTAAACTTCTCCGAAACCTTCTCTGAAAAGCTCCCCGAAGCATATAGGAAACTTGATAGAAGCACTCTTGACTGGTTCCTTTATACCGTAAATGGCTCCGACGACAGAACCAATGTAAGTAGCTTTGTATCCGAAACCGATATCCGTCCTATGCTCGATGGTCTTGGTAAGCTCGGTACATCTATTCCAACATC
This sequence comes from Clostridia bacterium, assembly GCA_017533505.1. Classification (GTDB taxonomy): domain Bacteria; phylum Bacillota; class Clostridia; order Christensenellales; family DTU072; genus Stercoripulliclostridium_A. The sequence continues at coordinate 5,526 of JAFXIB010000029.1, forward strand.
TGTAAAGTATGCTGTTAGCGCTTGGACATCAACTGTATATCTACGCGCTGTCCGTGGACATGAGTACAAAATGGCAAAGTATAGCTCATCTACCAAAGCATCCACCAGCTATACCATGGAAAGATTCCAAGCTGAAAGCTTCCAAATGAGCGACCTTACCCTTGACAATGCTTATGCAGTATGTGGTTATGTTTACCTAAAGGGCGACGATAGCTACTTTGTAAATCTCAATAGGGATGCTCGTCTTGAAGGCATTGAAGTCAATATCTCCATGACTCTTGACGACAAAACAACCGAAGCCCAAGTTAAGACCGACAAGGACGGTTTCTACTACTACAATCTTGGCCCCAATATGATTGGTGCAAATGTTGCTATCACCGTCAACACTCCTTCAAGAAATTATACCTACACCCAAACTGATGGCACCAGCAGTAGTAACTTTAAGTACATCAACAAGAGTATCATTAGTTCAGCAAATGGCATAAGCACCACTTTGAGCAGTACTACAACACAAAACTTTTTCTTGTACTTCTGTTCTTGTGGCCTCACCAAAAGATAAAAACGCGACATTTTAGCGAAATACTTTGAAAAATAAGAAAACCCGTCGGGGCGCAGTACGCCAAGTACAGCAACCCCTCGGGTTTTTTCTTTTCCTTCGTCTTTCATCTAAACTGTCGCGTTTTTAAGAGTAAATATAAGTCGTGGGTTTTTATATTTTCCGTATTCCTCACTCATCATTCCCTAAAACGCGTTAGTTTGGATGAGATGCGACGCAAAGGTAAAAATGACACGAAGGGAGTGTACTTGGCGTACATGACCGAGTGGCGTTTTTGGCTTTGCTATGCAGGTCGCCAAAATAACGCGTTTTAATTTTGGGTATTTACAACAATAAGGAACATATGCTATAATAGGTACAGAAGTTAGCCGGTGATGCGGAACCCTAACAACTAAAAGGGCTTACGGAGTCTAGCTCATAATGTCAAGCCCCCCGGGAGATTCCTGACGCTAGGGGAAGACAAAAGGGAGCAGCAGTTCGCCCACCTGCAATTAAGCGGGTTTGTTATTCCCGGTTAGCTTTCTTCGATTTTTCAAGCTCCCTTATGGGAGCTTTTTTGATGGTATAAAGGTGGATTTAATATCTTTCAATGTTATTTTAATATACAATTATTATAGTATATGTGTTATAATATGATTGTACAAAGGAGAAAATCATGCGTTTACTACTTGTTGAAGATGAACGCGCATTGTCCTATGCGCTCGTAAATATGTTTGAAAAGGAAAAAATTGAAGTTACTGCTTGCTACGATGGTAAGGACGGACTGGAATATGCTTTGAGTGGCGCTTATGACCTAATTATCCTTGATGTTCTCATGCCAAAAATGAATGGCTTTGATGTGCTAAAAGAGATAAGAAAAAACAAAATCGCCACCCCTGTACTTATGCTGACTGCTCTCTCCGGCGAAATGGATAAGGTAAAGGGGCTGGACCTTGGCGCTGATGACTATCTATCCAAACCATTTGGTTTTTCGGAACTTATGGCAAGAGTGAGAGCATTGCTCCGTAGGGGACAATCAACCCTTGCAATCGACAATAGATTGAGCTATGGTAACTCCGAACTTGACATTGCAAACAGCATACTTCGCTCCGGCGACAAGGAAGTTCAACTTTCACAAAAGGAGCTTGGCATTGTCAAATACTTTTTTGAGCGTAGCGAATTTGTTGCTCATAAGGAAGAACTTATCACTCGCGTATGGGGTTTGGATAACGACTTTTTGTCCAATAATTTGGAAGTTTATATTTCATTTATCCGCAAAAAACTTGCCTTCATCGGCGCAGATTTCAGCATCGAAAGTATCCGTGGCATAGGCTATAAACTACAAAAGAAATAGTATAAAACCATGAAACCCAAAAATCTATTCAGAGAACTAAAAATGCACTTTGTACACACTTGCGTGCTTACCGTAAGTGTGCTTTTGGTTGTGCTGTTTTCTGTATTGTGGTTCATTGACTATCGCAATGGCGTATACGAAATTGACACGGCACTTGAGACCGTCATGGAGCTACATCGCTACAATGTTACACTCCCCGGCGCACACCCAGACTCGGGCTTGAATGACTCCGACGACTATCAAGAAAATCGCTCGATATTTGCGCGTGTTATATTATTTACGGTATCCAAAGACGGAGTTATTGACTACCAAAGTCTATATGAAGATTATCCATATCTTTTGGACTACAATGACATTGAAAGCATAGTTGAAAGGACAGTTGATGTTTCAAACGATAGTCAAAAAGGCTTTGTGCTAAATGGTAGGTCATATCGTGTGAATAGCTCGGAGCATGGTGGACATACCGACTATGTATTTTTTGATTGGACACTCGAAAGAATGCTCTCTTTAAGGTCGGCAACTTGGTTTATGGTTGCATTTATGTTTGCAATTTGTGCTGTCGGGCTACTTGCATATATCCATAGTGATAGGGTGTTGGACCCAGTTAAGAAGGGACTAAAAAATGGTAGGGACTTCATCTCCAACGCATCCCACGAGCTTAAAACTCCACTTACCATCATGAACGCAAACTTGAGCGTAATTAGGAGTGAGCCTAACTCCACCATTGCTGAAAATGAAAAGTGGCTCGATAGCATTGAAGAACAAATCAAGCGCACAAATTCGCTCATTGTGGATATGCTGGAGTTGAGTAAACTGGAAGATAACAAAGTTGACCTTACCGACACCGTTGACTTGAGTCAAGTTGTTATGAGTAGTATACTTTCGGTTGAAGTGCTTTGCTTTGAAAAGGCTCTAAACCTAAACGACCACATCGAAAATGGCATTATTTTGAAGGGCAACAAGCACTCCCTTGAAAGGCTCGTTATTATCCTAATTGACAACGCAATCAAATACACCCCCTATGCTGGCACCATAGATGTTACCTTAAAAAAGCAAAAGAGAAACATCATTCTTTCCGTAAAGAATACAGGGGAAGGAATAGCTGAAGAAGATTTACCCTATATCTTTGAAAGATTTTATAAGGGCGACAGAGCACGCACCCAAGAGAGCAACACCAAGAGCTTTGGCTTGGGCCTTGCCATGGCAAAGAGCATAACCGAACATCACGGTGGAAAAATTGAGTGTGAGTCGGAGAAAGGGGAAACGACTTTTGAAGTTACATTTAGGCAAAAGTAGTTTTGCGAAGTGCGAAACGCGTTTCGCAGTGAAGTTTTTGCTTGCGCAAAAGTGAAGTTTGCTGTGGCAAGTGAAGTTACTTCGTAGTGAAGTTTTTAGCTAAAGCTAAAAGTTAAGGATAAAGAGTATATTGAAAGTACAACAATAAACTTTTACTCTTTAACACTTTGTGAGTGAAGTGTAACGGAATGAAGCCACTCCTCATTCCTCATTTCTAAATACATTTCGGAGAAAAATTATGAAAGCAGTAATCCAAAGAGTAAATCAAGCAACACTATCAGTTGATGGCGAAATTATTTCTCATATCG
>JAFXIB010000030.1 GCA_017533505.1 Clostridia bacterium
GAAAACGAATTACTTTCACTTACGATGCTTTGCGGTAAGATATTCGGTGCGAAAAATATTCTTACTATGGTTTGGAAAAAGACAAACGAAAGGTTTGATCAAAATCGAAAAGAGAAACCATTGGAAAGTGGAGTTCGTAGAACGCACGAATACGTTTTGCTTTGCTTCAAGGATAGAGAAAATATGACTTTGAACCCTATCAAACAACCCGTTTGGAACGGCAAAGAATACTTGGAAATTGAAAAGCCACTTGAGACGGTTATAGACGATTTAGGAACGACTTCTTCGGCAAAAGATGAACTTGCTTGTCTTTTAGGCGATAGAACCATTTTCTCAACGCCAAAGCCTGTAAAACTTATTAAAGAGCTTGTTAGAGCGGGAAGCAATAAGAATTCTATTATTCTCGACTTTTTTGCCGGTAGTGGAACAACGGGGCACGCCGTTATGGACTTAAATAAAGAAGATGGGGGAAATAGGAAGTTTATTCTTATAACGAATAACGAAAGTAATATTTGTAGAAAAGTAACGATTCCGAGAATTCAAAAAGCGATTGAGAAGTTTGAATATAAAGAAGAAGTAGAAATAGTATTGTCGTAGTAGTGCGGTGGGTGTAAAAGAAATCAAGGCATAAAACGCCTTTTAATGGACGCAAATAACCATTGTTTACGAACTCTCGGGCGAGCAATTTGAGTGGCCAAAATCGGCTATAAAGGGCTGTAAACCAGTAAAAGAGAACAAAAAAATAACCCAATCTGAACATGGTGTTCGGATTAGGTTATTGATGGCAGAAAGAGTGGGATAGCGAAAGACTATCTCATTCAAAGAAGCCTATCATAATGGTGGTAGTGCTTGTAATAAGTGAAGTCAGCATATAAGCAAAAAGCAAAGCTTTTCTTTCGCCAGGTTTGGTGTTACTGCACCAAACTAATGCATCCAATTTTCTAAAGAAAATGGGTGGATCATCCCACTCCTGTCAAAACAAAAACGCACCCAAATGAGTGCGTTTTGTTTTGGCAGAAAGAGTGGGATTTGAACCCACGGAGCCCTTATTGGGGGCCCACTCGATTTCGAGTCGAGCGCGTTCGACCAAGCTCCGCCATCTTTCCAATGCTTGTTAATAATACCTTATTTATAATTAAATGTAAAGGTTTTTGACAAAAAATACCTTTGTATGTTGAGCGATTTGAATATTAAATTAATAATCTATTATAATAAAGCTTTTTTTTATCAAAAATTCCTATTCATGTTTGCTGAATAAAAAGGCATGCCTTATAACCACGGATTTTGCATAAAATAAACATATTATGCATAAATTAATCTTTTTTGCTGAAAAAGACTAAAAAATAGGTAGATTATTGCGCCCTTTTATAAATTTTCGGTATTGACACCCTAAATATTTATATGATATTATTTTTTTGTAGTAATACTGCTTGAAAAAGAAACCTGTAGAAAGGTCTCTTTTTTCGCGTGGTCTAGAATAATTTTAGGAGAGGTATATATGGCAAAAAAACCAATTCAGTATGATGAAAATGGTTATCGCAAGTTTGGTATAAGAGATAAACTTGCATATGCAGCTGGCGATTTTGGCTGTAACATGAGCTTTGCGCTTAAAGGAACAGTTCAAACATTCTGGCTTGTATATATGATGATGGAAACTGGTTTGCTTTCAGCACTCCTTCTTGTAGTGCAAATTTGGGATGCAATCAACGATCCTATCATTGGTGCTTTGATTGATAAGGATAAGGGTAACTACAAGAATAAATTCTTTGGCAGTCTTGGTAAGTTTAAGACCTATATCTTCATAGGTGCATGTGGATTACTTGTAGCAGGTGCATTGGTATTTATTCCTGTACCCAATGCAGATGTTTGGCTTAAGGCAGTTCTATTTATTTTAGGATATGTTGTTTGGGATGCATGCTATACGGTAGCTAATGTTCCTTATGGCTCAATGCTTTCTTTGATTACAGAGGATGCAGGCGAAAGAGCTCAACTTTCTACTTGGAGAAGTGTTGGTTCTATGGTTGGTAACATTTTCCCAATGGTTCTTCTTCCTATGCTTATTTGGAAAAAGGAGGTTAATCCAGACGGAACCCCTATGCTTAATCCAGAAACTGGTGTACAAGTTGAAACTCTCCTTGGCGAAAGGGTATTCTGGGTAGCTTTGATTATGGGCGTGCTTGGCTTTGTAGCATTCCTATTTATGATCAAAACAACCACCATACGTGTTGACGAAAACACCGTTAAGGCTGGCGAAGATGTTCCAAGGTTCAATGTTATCAAAGCATTTGGCAATTTTATGAAGAATCGTCCAGCAGTTGGATGCACCATTTCAGCAATGGGTATGTTCCTTGGTATGCAATCTGCAACCACTGCAAACACCATTATGTTTGCTACCTATTTTGGCTTGGCTTCTCTTTCAGGTGTAGTAACACTCATAGGATTCCTTCCAATGTTCCTATTTATGCCTTTTATCAAAAAGTTGGTCAACAAGTATGGTAAAAAGGAATGTTCAGTTGTTGGTACAATGGTTTCCTTGGTCGGTGGCGTTATTATGATGATATTCCCAATCATTGCAAATAAGACTATCGGTCTTGTTATTTACATGATTGGATTGATTCTATTTGGCATTGGTATGGGTGTTTACACTTGCGTATCATGGGCTATGATGGGTGATGCAATTGATTATAACGAATGGAAGTTCGGCACCAGAGAAGAAGGTACAGTATATTCACTCCACAGCTTCTTCCGTAAGCTTGCACAAGGTGTTGGACCATCTATCGTACTATTAATTATGGGTGCTCTTGGATATATCGAAGAGCTTGGTACGGCTGGCCAATCTGCAGCAACATCACATAACATGTGCTGGCTTGTTTCAGGGCTATACCTATTTAGCGCAGTAATGCAATTTATCGGTGTTGCATTTATCTATAATCTTGATAAGAAGACTCTTGACAAGATGAACAATGATCTTGCAGCAAAGCATGCTGAAACTGATGCTCAAGCAGAAGTTGTTGCTGAAGAAGTTGTAGTAGATGCAGAATAGTATCATACGAAGTTAAAATTATGGTTGGCAGGGTAATGTTGATCATTACTCATGCTAACCATTTCTTTTTTATAAAAAATTTAAAAAAGGTGATTAAATGAGAAAAATTTTTAATCTAAATGCAAAATGGGCTTTCACAAAGCAAGCAAATAGTATTCCAAGCGAGATGCCAAAAGACTGGAATTTTGTCAACCTTCCACACTCATGGAATGCTATTGATGGTCAAGATGGTGGTAACGATTACTATCGTGGCGTAGGTTACTATGCAAAGACACTTGACAAGATGGACCTTCCTGAAGCAGACAGGTATTATCTTGAAATCCGTGGTGCAAACTCATCAGCTGATGCCTATCTCAATGGCAAAAAGCTAATGCATCACGATGGTGGTTACTCAACATGGAGAGTGGATATTACCGATGTTTTAGATCGCAATAACCTATTTGTTATTGCAGTGGACAATAGTCCCAGCGACAAGGTATATCCTCAAGCTGCTGACTTTACTTTCTATGGTGGTCTATATCGTGATGTAAACATTGTTTGTGTAAGCGACTCTCACTTTGACCTTGAGTATTATGGTGGTACTGGTGTTCAAATTACTCCTACCGTTGTTGGCAAGGATGCAAAGGTTAATGTAAAGACCTATATTACCAATCTTAAAGATGGTCAAGCTGTTCGTTATACCATTCTTGATAAGGAAGGCAATGTTGTTTCAGCAACCACATCAAGCTCACAAGAGGTTGACATTACTATTAGCAATGTAACCCTTTGGAACGCACGCAAGAATCCTTACCTATATACATTGGTAACCGAACTCGTAGCAGGGGATAAGGTACTTGACAATCTATCAACTCGTTTTGGTTGCAGATTCTATGAAATCGACCCAAATCGTGGCTTTATTCTAAATGGCGAAGAGTATCCACTCCGTGGTGTATCTCGTCACCAAGATAGATGGGGTATTGGTAACGCACTTCTTCCAGAGCACCACAAAGAAGATGCTGAACTTATCTACGAAGTAGGTGCAACAACCATTCGTCTTGCTCACTATCAACACGACCAATATTTCTATGACCTATGTGACGAAATGGGCTTTGTAATTTGGGCAGAAATCCCATATATTTCTCAACATATGCCTGGTGGTAGAGAAAACACCATTTCTCAAATGAAAGAACTCATCACCCAAAACTACAATCATCCATCAATCGTTGTATGGGGCCTTTCAAACGAAATTACAATGAAGGGCGAAAGTGATCCAGATCTACTTGAAAACCACAGAATTTTGAATGATTTGGTACACTCAATGGATAAGACTCGTCTTACCACAATGGCAGCAGTAAGCCCATGCCCCATTGATTGTGATTACATCAAGATTCCTGATACCGTATCATACAACCACTATTTTGGCTGGTATGGTGGCGACACATCAATGAACGGACCTTGGTTTGATAACTTCCACGCAACACATCCTAACATTCCAATTGGATGTTCAGAGTATGGCTGTGAAGCTCTCAATTGGCACACCTCAAATCCCACCCAGGGCGATTATACCGAAGAATATCAAGCATACTATCACGAAGAACTAATCAAGCAACTCTTCTCCAGAAAATATATGTGGGCAACCCATGTATGGAATATGTTTGACTTTGGTGCTGATGCTCGTTCAGAAGGTGGCGAAAATGGTCAAAACCACAAGGGACTTATTACTTTCGATAGAAAGTATAAGAAGGATTCATTCTATGCATACAAAGCATGGTTGAGCGACGATAAGTTTGTACACCTTTGTGGCAAGCGTTATATCGATAGAGTAGAAGATGTTACCAAAGTAACAGTATACTCAAATATGCCTGAAGTAGAGCTCTTTGCAAATGGCGTTTCTCTTGGCAAAAAGAGTGCAGATGACCACTTCTTCTACTTTGATGTAAAGAACGAAGGAGAAACCGTTTTGAAGGCTGTAGCAGGTGAATTTGAGGACTCTGGCATCATTCGCAAGGTCGAAAAGTTCAACGAAGCATATCGCTTGAGAGAAAAGAGCGCTATCCTAAATTGGTTTGATATTACTGAAGTTGATGGTTATCTTTCAATCAATGACAAGCTTTCTGACATCATGGCAACTCCCGAAGGTATGGGAATGTTTACTCAACTCTTTGGCGCAATGATGCCAAAGGCAGGCGATACTGTGATGGGATTTGAAATGAACGAAAGCATGATGCAAATGATGGGTGGCTTTACTCTCATCCGTCTTGCTGGCATGATTGGCACCATGGGTATTAACCTCACAAAGGAACAACTTCTCGGCATCAATGCTCAACTCAACAAAATCAAAAAGCCCACCAAATAAGCAACCTTAATTTATATTTAGGATACCTAAACATAGCATTATTTGGATACTTCAAAAACAAAAAGGCATGCTGTAAATTTTGCAGTATGCCTTGTTTTTTTGCCTTTACAATGGTTTATTTGGAGTCAATTTACATAGAATATACTCTTTTAATTTACTCTTGACTATTTCGCGCGCGTGCATTATAATATAGATGTCTAACTATAAAATGCACAAGGAATGTATGTCAATCAATTCTAATTCCAACAACAATTCCGCGGTTAAAAAACCACGCGAACCCATAAATAAGAAAAAGCTAACGATACTTATTTTGGTATCAGTTGCTGTTTTACTACTCATAGTAGGCGTTGTGCTTGCTATTGTTTTGTGGCCTGACAAAATTACTGACGAAGATTACAAGATGCCATCTCGTAAGATGCAATATGAGTATTACATTGATTACGAAGATAAGGCTGGTTTTTATATTAGTGATGCTTTCCGTGACGAAGTGCCAGTTAGTGCGCTCACAAAGACATGCATTGAGAGTGGCGATTGTGTTGAGCTTGGCGACGACCTTCTTCTCAAAGTCAACGATGGTGTTGAAGTAGGCACACAAGCTGTTTATCATTTTTCATACAAGAATCAAGTTGTAGCAGTTGTCAATATTTTTGTCATTGATGCCGATGCATATATCTACAACGCACAAGAACTTTTGAGTGTTAGTGACAACAAAACATATATTGTCAAAAATGAAATTAATCTTACTGGTATTAGTGGCAATGTTTCAAGGTTCATTGGCAACATTCATTTTAACCATAATGCAGTTAGTGGTTTTAATGCAGAAAATGGTGGACTTTTCAAAGAACTTGATGGAGCAACGATAACTGGTCTTGATATGGTCGGTGTAAGTGGCGTTCTCACTCATACAAATAGTGGCAATCTTGGTATTATTGCAGACTATGCTAACAATGCAACCATAAGATATAGTTCCGTTAAGGGTGCTGTCAATATTACTTCAACTGCATCTTCAAGCGATGTTTTGTATATCGGTGGTGTAGTTGGATATGCAAATGCAATCAAGCGCAAGAATTATGTTACTGAAGATGCTGGATATGTTCAACTCGTATCATACCTTGAGCTTGCCATCAATGGAAGTGGTGATATTAGAGTCGGTGGTTTGATTGGCGGTGTTAGAAATGCTACCCTTGAGCAATGCTATTCCTACGGAAAGCTCAAGGTTAATGTAGATGAAAATGCTGTTTCCAAGCTTGGCAATATCTATATGGGTGGATTGGTTGGAGCATTGTCAAAAGAGTATGATGCTATCAATACCTCATATATTTTGGATGAAGGCAACCAACTTTACTCATATGCAGACATAGAGCTCAACATTAATGGTGGTGGTTCTCATAATTCTATCAATGTTGGTGGCATATTTGGTTTCTTGCAAAACCACTCATTGGTTAACGCCATTTATGGTGGCAAAATGAATTTGAATATCACGCGTACGCATCTTAATGTAGGTGGTATCGTGGGTGCAACTGACAATTCTACAACTCTAAAAATGAATATTAGAGCTGTGGAAGTAAAAGGGGAAATCAAGATTTATTCTCTTTCATCTGTCAATGCTGGTGGTTTGATTGGAGAAAGTGTACAAACCCAATATAGCCAAGTGATTGCTTCCATTACTCCTAATATTAGCACCGACGCATCAAAAAAACAGGGCACTCAAGTGGCAGTAAGCTCAATAGCAAGTGAAAAATAATCAACTCATATAGTTGGAGGACGATATGATTTATAGACTAAAAGAGAAAGAAAACTTCAAAAAGTTCAAAGTATTTTGTGACAATCGCCTTGATTCTCGCGCATACTTTATACCATTTTCCAGCTTGAAGAAAGCACAGGAAGCAACCACTCTTAACAAGAGATATGTTTCTGACAAGGTTGTGGTACTCAATGGTACTTGGGATTTTAAGTACTATCGCTTGGACAAGGAACTTCCAAAAGTCTTTGATACCGAAAAGATAGAGTTTGATAGTATCAGTGTACCATCTTGCTGGCAATTCAATGGTTACGAACCTCCATTCTATACCAACATTAGATATCCATTCTACACCGAACCCAACAAGATTACATACAACAAAGTAGAAGGCGATTATGATGCTGACATCAATGGCACTACCTATAAGGTAGGCACCAAGCAATATAATAGCGTAGGCGTATATAGAACTTGGTTTGATGTAAAGGATATCAACAAAAAATACATTTTGTCATTCCTTGGAGTATCAAGCTGTGCTGAAGTTTATGTAAATGGCAAGTATATTGGTTATTCAGAGTGTAGTCACAACACACAAGAGTACTCCATTGATGGTGCTGTTCAAATTGGCAAGAATGAACTTGTAGTTGTAGTTCACAAATGGAGCACTGGCTCATATCTTGAAGACCAAGATATGTTCCGTAACAATGGTATCTTCCGTGATGTTTTATTGTATGTAAATGACACGAGTTACATTTATGACTTTGAGTTCTTTGCATCCAAGCGTGGCGACAAATATGATGCAATTTTGAATGCTGTTGTGGTGGAAGGCGAAGGCACAAGTTTGACTGCAACACTCACAGACAATGGTAAGATAGTTGCAATGCGTTCTATTCCTGTAACGGACAAGACCGAAATTATGTTTGATAGTCTTGATGTAACCGAGTGGAATGCAGAAATGCCAAAGCTTTATGATTTGACTATTACACTTATGAAGGGTGGCAAAATCACCGAGTGTATTCGCAAGAAAGTGGGCTTTAAGACAGTAAAAATTGATGGTAAGGTATTCAAGCTTAATGGTAGACCAATCAAGATTTTTGGCGTCAACCACCATGATACCAATGCAAAGACTGGTTATTATCTCACACCAGACGAAATAGAAAGAGATATAAGACTTTGCAAAGAGTTCAACATCAACGCAGTACGCACATCACATTATCCTCCAGACCCAATGTTCATCGAGCTCTGTGACCTATATGGCTTGTATGTTATTGACGAAGCTGACATTGAAACTCATGGCTTGACTCCATTAAAGCAAGTATCTCAAAAGCCACGCTGGAAGGCAAGATACTGGGATAGAGTAAAGGGCATGTATATGCGCGACCGTAACTCTTGCTCAATCATTATGTGGTCACTTGGCAACGAAGCTGGTGGTATTGTATGTCAAGATTACTGCTACAACAATCTCAAGCCACTTACCTTACTTCCCATTCACTATGAAGGCGCATGCAGAACAAGTCGTGGTAGCTATGATGTTGTAAGCATGATGTATACTTCTGTTGAGAACTGCAAGAAGATTGCAGTTGCAAAGAATGCAGGCAAGGGTGTATATCCCATTGTAAATGCTCATTCCAAGCAAAAGCCATTCTTCCTATGTGAGTATGCACACGCAATGGGTGTTGGCCCAGGCTCTTTGGAAGACTATGTAGAAACCTTCTTGAGTAGCGCAAATATGATGGGTGGTTGCATTTGGGAAATGGTTGACCATGCTGTTTATAACGAAGGCAAAAAGTATCGTTACACCTATGGTGGCGACCATGGCGAGTATGTTCATGATGGCAACTTCTGTGTAGACGGATTGTTCTATCCAGATAGAACACCATCAACTGGTGCTTATGCAGTAAAGAATAGTTATCGTCCTGTACGCGCAAAGATTGTTGGCAATGGACTCATTAGTCTACGCAACTATAATGCATTCCGTAATGCAAAATACCTAACTATAAAGGGTACATTGCTTGTTGAAGGTAATGCAATCTTTAATTTTGATATCCCATCAAACATTCCTGCTGGCGAATCAAGGACCTATAATCTTAACTTTGAAGCCCTTGGTGGTGACATTCAAATCAACATTGATTACTATGATGGCGATAGACCAGTTGCATTTGAGCAACTACGCGTAAGCGAAGCTCTCACCGAAATCAAACGCATGGGTAGAGGAGCAAAGATTGGTATCAAGACTATTGGCAAGCTTCTTAATGTTGAGTTTGATGGTGGTAGCATTACATTCGACCAAGATAGAGGCGTTTTGGTAGATTACAGAGTAGGAAAAGCTTCCATTCTTGCCGATAGACCTGCAAAACAAGGCGAAGCTGGCAGAATGTATGCAAATGTATATCGTGCACCCACCGACAACGATATGAACATCAAGAATTGGTGGAACAAGTACAGCTACAACAACCTAACCCAAGTTAAGGATGACTTCCATTATCAAGTATTTAGTGACAAAGTAGAAGTTAGCATCGATTACTCACTCCTCAATCCAAAGGGTAAAAAGGAATTTGGCGTAAAGGATGTTTATACCATCTTGAATAGTGGTATCGTTAGAGTTGAGTCAAGTGTTACTGCAAGCAGAAAGGTATCATCTATTCTACCAAGAGTAGGCAAGGTTATCGAACTCAAGCCCGAGTATAACGATGTTATCTACTATGGTGCAGGCGCAAGAGAATGTTATCCAGACTTCAAGTCACAATCTCGCCTTGGTGTATATCGCACTACCGTTGAGGCTATGGAAGAGCAATATATCAGACCACAAGAAAGTGGCAACCGTACTGATATCCGTTACTGCGCATTCCGTAATCAAAAGGGCGAAGGTGTTATGATTTTTGCAGACATCATACCACTCAACTTTGGTGTAAAACGCTATACCGACAAAGTGCTTGCCAACGCAAAGCATCGTGAAGATTTGGTATATGACGATGTTAACTATGTATCAATTGATGGATATATGGGTGGAATAGGCTCCAATTCTTGTGGTCCTATGCCCCTTGAAAAATATCAACTCAAGTCAAGCAGAAGCTATACATTCAGCTTCAAGATGGTGCCATTTACCGACCTTGACGAAGAAATACTCAGCAATTCATAAGGGGAAATATGAAGATTTATTGTTTAGACAGCAAACAGGTCGTAAAAGATTACTACGACCATAGCATTCTTGATGGCTTAAAAGAGGGTAGAGAGTTTAGCTTTACTACATCTCGTTATGCTTACACCGTTGTTCAATTGCTTGTTTTGCCATCATATGACAGCATGGGTCTTGAAGTAACAACTTCAAGCTTATATGGTAATGACAAGGAACTTGAGAGGGCTGTTACATGTTTCAACACTCAAGGTGTTGATGTAAAGGGCGAAAAATTCACAAGAAAGTTACCTTTGCTTGAAGGCGAAATCAAGCCAGTATTTATTGGTTGCGATTTCCAAAAGGCAGACCTTGGGGAATATCATACCTTTGTTACGATAGGCGACCAAAAGGTAAAGCTCATCTTCAATCTTACCGACGAATTGGTATTCAATGAAGGTTATGATAAAGGCTCAACACTTGCTCGTCTAAATTGGCTCAATAACACAGCATACAGAGATAAAAAGATGGTTTCTGGATATGAAGCCATCAATATGGAAAAGAATGCATTGACCTTCACCGGTAAGCGTGTAACATTTACATCAGATGGTTTGATTGAGAATGTAGAAAGCTATTTTGGCGAATCAAACGCACTTGAAGAAGAAGTAACAAAGACCTTGTTCTCTCGCCCAGTTGAACTTCAAATTGATGGTCAAAAGGTAAAATACAACAAGATAAAGCTATCAACTCGCACCAATCGTGCAACCATTTCAGGTGATGGTAGGTCCGAAAAACTCAAGGTTGACATCAACGCAAAGGCAACTTATGAAGGTGTTATCTATTATGATGTTAAGATTACTGCCGAAAAGGATGCGATACTATCGGACATCAAGCTCAATCTATATTTTGCTCAAGTTAGCTACCTAATGGGTTTAGGAAGAGAGGGTGGCAAGCTAAACGAAAATATCGATTATAAGTGGAGTATAGAAAGACCTTGTGGCAACATTTTTGTTGGTGATATAAATTGTGGTGCAGTTGTTCGCTTTAAGAATAGTGGCAAGCATACCACACCAATTTATAATCTATACAAGGAAACTCCTTATGAAGTACCAAAGGAAACTTGGGACAACTATGGTAAGGGTGGTATAACACTTACACGAACCAATGAAGGTGCTACACTTAGTGCATATACTGGCAGGAAGATAATCAAAGCAGGGGAGTCAATTCATCTATACTTTGATATTGCGCTTACACCATTCAAGCCCCTCAGCTTAAAGGAAATGTTTGGCAATCGCCTTGGGCAAGATGGTGTAGAGCTTACTTATGCAAATATGCTTATGCGCGCAAAGCAAGACGGCATTAAGTACCTGTCATTGCGTAATGCTGGTGTTCTTAACCCATATATTAATTATCCATTTGACAAAGTTGAGGAACTCAAAACTTTAGCTTTGGAAGCCCATAAGAAGGGATTAGGCTTGGGAATAAGCTACGGACTCCGTGATTTGAGCACAAGGGCAAGGGAAACATTTGTCTACAAAGCACTTGGCGATGAAATCATATATCGTGGCGATAGCTCTAATAGCGAAAAGGTGCTCATTGATTATCTTGGTGACGGCGTTGTAGAAGCAGACAAAATCACTTATTTAAGGCCAGAAATTGGTTTTGGCAAGGATATGAGCTACTATACTGTACCAAGAAGTCGTATGGATAACTTCTTTGTTTCAGGTGTTGATTATCTCATCAACTATGCTGATTTAGATGCTATCAGCATGAAGAATCCCTCCATTTCAAGAACGACTATGGAGCGTGTTGCAAAGTGTGTTACATCCAAGCGCACAGGCACAGGTGTTATTGAACTTGGCATCAGCAACCGATTCAACGAAAAGAATGGCTATACCAATTCACTCAACGCATATGTAGATGTTCTCCCATTCATCAACAAGCTTTATGTTGGCAATGGCTACGATTTCTCAAGAGATCCTGATTATGTACTAACAGAGATAAGCGGTATTATATTTGGTATGAGTGCAGATTCTCATGTCAAAGCAGGCATCACAAGAAGCTTGATTTATGGCATGATGCCCAAGTATGGCGATGACGAAACAATCAGCCGTGCTCTTGGCGACATCAACAAGCTGTTTGCTGACTTTGATATTGAAAGTGCCGAGCTCAAAGGATTCTGGGATAAGACCAATCCAGTCAAGGTTGACAATGATAAGGTATATTGTACAAGCTACATCAATGATGGCAATATGATTGCTGTTTTCTATAATGCCAACGACAAGACAACGACATTTGAAGTTGGTGTAGAAAACAAGTTTGGTTATACAACTCTTGGTAAAAAAGTTAGAGCTCCAGAAATTGAGGGCTTGCAGTCTGCAAAGAAGGTTAACTTTGGTAAGCCAATGAAACTCAAGGCACATTCTGGACTCATTGTATATGTAAAGAAATAACAATCAAACATTCTCTTTGAGACTTTTATAGGAGGGGATATGAAAAAGATTAGTGTGCTTTTGGTTATACTTGTTTTAAGTATAAGCTTGGGACTGGGCGTTGCTATTGTAAGTGGCGAGTTGTCACAAGACGCAAATGAAGAAAAGGCATATACAAACTATTCTGTTGACTATATGGATAGTGCAATTAGGCGTGATATCGATGGTGGTATCACGCTTTCTTTTAGTGAGCCTACAACCTTCAATACCGTAGTTCTAAAGGAAACTGGTGATGTCATAAGGGAGTTTTCCTTTTATTACCTAAATAGTCAAGGCGAAAAGAAGTTTATTTACAAACAAGATTTGGTTGAAGGTTATCGCTATTGCTCATTTGAAACGATCACAACCACCGAGTTTATTATTGAAATAAAGGGCACAAGTGAAGATTGGACAATTAGTGATATTGAAATCTATTATATGGGCGATACATACAATGATGATTTTAGAGTTACAGCCTATGTAGTTAGCCAATATACATATAAGAGTGAAAGTGTACAAAAGGAACACTTTAAGGCAATCACACATGTCAACCTTATATCAACTGTTTTTATATCGGAAGATGGCGAAATTTACTTTTTAGACAGTTATATTGATGGTGTGTTGGTGGATGGAGAGACTATTTTTGAAACATCTCTCAATAACATTCGTCAAGCTATAGAACCAGGCACAACAATAGTTGCAACCTTGCTTGGACAAGATAGAAATGGCAGTGGTTTGGATACAATAACTATTCACGAAAGGGCATTTGCAAGCAAGAATTTTGTATCAAATGCAGTAGCCTTCCAAGAGAAATATAACCTTGATGGACTTTCATTTGACTATGAGTATCCAGAAACTATGGCACAATATAAGAAACTCTTTGAAGCATGCAGATCGCTTAAAGAAGCAATGGCACCGGGCTCACTTATGACAGTTGCGCTTGGCACTTGGACACTTGCAAAGCCATTGATTTTTGATAGATCACTGCTCGAGTGTGTAGACTGGGTAGAGAGCATGAATTATGACGAAATGCGTGAAGACCCTCATAACTATCACTCAACCTTCTCTACAAGCTGTTATGAGTTTTTGAAGTCGGTCAATGGTATAAACGATGTGTTTGGCGACAGCCCAATGACCTATACATCAACAAAGGACATCAACCTTGGTTTGCCATTCTACTCAAGACCAACTGATGGTAGGGGATATTGGGGAGACTATAAGTATGTAGCAGAAAGCCTTGGCAAGTATACCAATGTTAAAACTGATGAGTATTATAATGGTGAGCTTTTACCACCCACATATTACAACAGCTATCAAATGATTTATGACAAGGTATGCTATTGTATTGATACAGGAGTTGGTGGTGTTATGGTATGGCATTATAGCTGTGATATGCCATGGGATAGTGGTTTATCACTTTGGCATGCAATATACGATGCCGTGGAGTCAAGGAGATAAAACTTATACTAAAAGATTGTTTTGTTTAAGTAATAAATCTATTTTTAAGTATCCAAAAAGACAATGATAGATATCCAAAACCCTACTTTGACTATCAAGTAGGGTTTCGTTTTGTCTTTCAAATAAAGGGTTGGACAAATGGCAATTTGACGCCAAAATAAAATATAAAATATTTCCTCTTGAATTATTCGCGCGCGTGTGATAAAATATTAAGCGTATAAATATATATTTAAGGTGTTAGTATGCTAAACAAACAAAGCCGAATCAGTTTTATTATACTACCAATAGCAATTTTGCTCGCTTTCGTATGCGCTTTTTCTTTACGCGCGCCTGCAAGTGCTCCTGCGTACGCAAGTGACGAGTCTACCGTCAAGCAGATTGCAAATGCAGAAGAATTGCTTGATTATGTATCAAAGATAAATGATACAAATGAGTCATCTGATTATCAAAGCTATTCTTATGTCCTAACAGCAGATTTAGACCTAAAGAATGTAAATCTTCCTTCAATCGGCACAGAAGCACGCCCATTTTTAGGTAGCTTTGATGCACAAGGTCACATTATTTCTAACTACACCTTGATTGCAGATTACACCAATGTAGGATTCTTCGGTTATGTCGGTGAAGGCGCATCCATCAAATCTCTCGGCTTGGTTGATGGTAGCATTACAACCGATTATTCAAATGTTGGTGGCATTGCTGGATACAATAAGGGTACAATTGAAAACTGCTTCTATCAAGGTACAATTATCGGATATAGCAATGTAGGTGGTGTTGTTGGTCAAAATGATGGCATAATTAGAAATTCATTTAGCAATGGCACTATTGAAGCAAATAACTTCAAGCCCAATCTTGGTGGAGTTATTGGATTGAATAATGGTGCACTTTATTCATCATATTCCATTGCAAAACTAAACTACATTCTTTCAGATCCAAATGAAACTATCACTAATATTGGTGGTGTAATTGGTGGAAAGGGTGCAAATGCATCTGTTCCATCATACACATTCTATAATGCTTCCTTGAATAGCGAAATTGAAGCAGTTGGCTTTGAACCAAATTCATTTAATGCAACGAGTGCTGTTAAGCGTTCAAGAGAAGAGTTCAACACTCTTGGTATGCTCACACTTCTCAATGTTAGCTCTCTCAATGCTACATGGAGTCGCGTGTATACTATAACAAATCACTCGGCATATGTAGCACCAATTCAAGCAGTTTTTACTCAAAGAAGGACTGATGTCAACCTAAATGAAAATGATAAGAAGTTGGTTGACAAACAACTTCAAACTGCTTGCTTTGAACGCATGTATGGCATCGATATATCAAAAGATGGTGCTTGGGGCCAAGAAGAAAATCCATATCTAATCACAACCGAGCAACAACTACGCAATTTCCAAAATGCTGTTACCAACGAAGGTGAAACCTATGCTGGCAACACCTTTGTTCAAACAAGAAACATCAATTTGAGTGGTAGATTCTATCCTATTGGCAGTTATGCACAAGAAAGAAGATTCCAAGGCACATATAATGGTGGTCACTATTCAATCTTAAATATTGATATTTCCGAAAGTGGTAGTGACAATGAGTATTTAGGTTTGTTTGGTTATATTGGCGAAAGTGCAACAATCAAAAATCTTACCATTGATGGCTCTGTAAGGGGCAAACAATATGTTGGCTCTTTGGTTGGCTACAACTATGAAGGTTGCATTGAAAACATCCAAACCAATGTGACCGTTAGTGCCGAAGGTAATTGTGGTGGTGTTGTTGGCTTAAGCAGAAAGGGTAAGTACATCAATATTCTATCCAAGGCAAAGCTCAATCTTATTGGGGCTCAAAGTGGTGGACACTTTGGTATTATTGGTAAGTATCAAGAAGTTTTGCCCGAAACAATACAAAGAGTTTGGTATTTTGTTGAGCTTGGCTCTGACTTTACATCCACCAATGGAATGGGTGCAACATTTATTGCTGACAATCATAATGGTAAAATTGATGCTACCAAGAGCTCTGATGGTACTATTACATTTGTAGCTACTCAAACTGGAAACGGATACACAATGGAGTATCGTACTGCTGACGAAAATATTATTGATAACCCAACAGCAAACGATAGTTCAACAGCTGTTATTTATGGTCGTTTTGCAAAGACCTTTAACAAAACTGTTGATGCAACCTATGCATCAATTTCACTCCGTGGCGCAAACAAGAATGGCTCATATTATACTGGACAAGTATTCACCCTTGTCATAGATATCATTGAGGGTACATATGTTAGAGGCATTGTTGCAAAAGATGGTTCTGGCAATATAATTACCCAACAAAGACCAATATATAGCTATGACTCCAACAATACAGCAGTTTTGTATTCTGCTGTCATGACCGATGACCTTGCCTTATTGGAAATTGATGTACAAAGGATTTCTTTTACTGACCAAGTTTTCCAAGAAAAGTACACTTACAATGGACAACCTGTTACATTTGATGTAACTCAACTTGATAAGCCACAAGGTTACAACATAGTTGTAGTTTATAGCACCGAAAGTGCTCCAAAGAATGCAAACCAAAGCGCGCTTGAAAACTATTCATTGACATTGATTTATCAAAATGCAAGTGGCGTAAGAATGGGCTCAAGAAATGTTAGCTTCCATATCGACAAAAAGCAACTTGTCATTGATGTAGCCGAAGGCGTTTTAGGTAATGTAAAAGAATGGGACAACAGCCTTGAGCCTGTTCCAACAACAGTTGAGCAATCCGGAGTTACAGGCATCGTTGATGGGGATGTTGTACTTGTTTCAGCAATGATGGAGTTTAACAATGTAGGCATAACAACAGATGCAGTTGTTACATACATATTTACAATTTCAGGCGCTGATGCAAGCAATTATATCGCACCAATAACAAGAAGTTATGATGGTTACAAGGGTATAATTACAAAGAGAAATATCACCATTAGCTTCGATTCTTACGAAGGTGTTTTTGCAGGACTCAATAAAGCACCAAGCCTAAAGGGCAAAAAGATAATAGCAAGTGGTGTATTGTCTGCTCAACCTTATGAAGAAACATACGACTTTAAGCCTGTTATTGAAGGCACGACATTAGGCTCTGTTGGTGAGTATAAGCTTACTGTCGCATTCTCAGATGCCACATATCCAGAGGCAGAAAATTACTATAACATTCAATTTGCAGATGCAACTGATGGTTATGTTATTTATACCGTTAAGCCTCTACCTGTTTCAGCAGAGTATCTTATTGATGGTGTAAGCAATGATAACATCGTTTACGATGGTTTAGAGCATAGTGTTAGCGCATACTTTATCAACGAAGCAGGCGCAAAGGTAAACCTTGATGTAGCGCTTGGAAAGGGCGAAACAAGTGTGGATAGCCTTGTGGGAGCAGGTGAGTATAATGCAAGCATTATAAACTTTGTAGATGCAAACTATGATTTAGGTGAGAGTGCAACAAAGATGCTCACTGTTTCAAAGGCAGAGCAATCAACATTCAGCATCAATTCAGCATCCACATGGGATTTTGGCACAAGCTACACAGCAACTACAAATGGTGGTAGTGGTACTGGTGCCGTTAGCTTTGAAGTTGATGAAGAATATGGCGCATTTGAAGGCGCAATATTGACTATCAAAAAGGCTGGTACAATCACCATAACTGCAACCAAGGCAAGTGATGATAACTATAATAGTGCAGTTGCAACCTTGGAATTGGTTGTTTCAAAGAGTGAGCTAACCATAGTTATCAAGGATATGGTTGCAACCTATTTGGATGAGCTTACATTTGTATATGAAACCGAAGGTGGCGACATTCCAAGTGGTGTTGAAGGCGTAAAGGTATTGATTGATGGTGTAGAGTATAATGGCGAAACATTGGAAGCCAGCACAACCCCATATCAAATTTCCATTGATGTAACAAATGCGATTTCCGATGGATATGAACTTATAGCTGGAACATGTGGTACTCTTACAATCAACAAGCTTGGTATAACAATAACTGCTGACACTCAAACAAGTGAATATGGTGAAGAGCTCAAAGAATTAAGCTATGTTGTTACAAATACAGCAACAACAGAGATCATGAATGTTTCACTTGATGGTAGCTTGTCAACTGATGCAGGGAATGCAGGTGAGTTTGATATAACAGAAGGGGATATCGTAACTCTCAATACTAATTACGATATCACCTTTGTTTCAGCAAAGTATACTGTTACAAAAAAGGCACTTATTGTAAAAGCAACAAATGGCACCAAGTTGTATGGCGAAGCCGATCCTACCCCAGGCTATGAAGTTGTAGGACTTACTCCTAACGACACCAAGGAATCAATTGGTCTTAATGTAAACATCGGTAGAATGGCTGGCGAAGAGTCCTATATGGAAGGCTCTGACCATACAAAGGTATATAACTACTTTAAGATTTCAATCACTCATAACAGCACAAATTATAGCGAAGATGTAGCCTTTGAAACAGCATATCTTGCCATTCTTCCAGCAACCCCAGTTGTTGCATCAACATCACAAGTTAATGCAGTTGCAGGCTCCACACTTTCATCAAACGGAAACCCAACTGCACTAATTAAGGGCAATGTATACGATGGAACTTCAAGCTTTGTTGAGCAAGAATTGGCTGGCACAATAGCATGGGCACAAGATGAAACACTCAACTTCAAAGAAAGCGCAATATTGGTTTACAAGGCAGTATTCACTCCAGAAGATAAAAACTTTACTAATGTTGAGTTTGATGTAGAAGTCAAGGTAATACCAGTTGAAATCACTGTTAAATTTACTTCCAGCAAGCAAGTAACCTATGATGGATACGACCACAATGATGTTGAATATGAAATCACTGGACTTATTGCTGGCGACGATGCAGAAGACAGCATTTCATACGAAGGCGACTACAAAAATGCTGGTAGCTTTAAGGTTAAGGTTACCATCAATAACCATAACTATAAGCTCATTGGTGGAGAAACAACCATCAAGATTTTGAAGGCTGATGTCAACATTGCTGTTGAAGATGTAACTGTGGTAGAAGGTCAAACTGTTTCATTGAACTATATGTATTATGGTCTACAAAGGGGAGATACCCAAGACAGCTTCAAGCGTTTGCCAAGCGTAGTGCTTCCCGTAAAGCCAGGCACATATACACTCACTCCATCTGGCGCAAGTGCTGACAACTACAACATTTCCTACGAAAGCTTCACCTATAAAGTACTTTCAAAAGCTCTTGCAACCGAAGAGGGTGATGTAAATCTTGAGGGTGCATTTGATTCAGCAACCGAGTTTGAAATGGTTGAAAGCGAAAACTATAGCGAAATCTCAAACCTATATAACGATGTTCAATCAAGCTATGCTAACCTTGAAAACAAGGGTATTGAAAAGGTTTACGAGCTCAAATATTCCATTGATGGAGAGGTAGTAGTTATTGATGGCGAAGTATATCTCACAATGCTCAAGCCGGAGGGATATGAAGATAGTGCAGTAGCATATGCAATCTACACCAACAATAACGAACTAATTTATGTACAAGACATCATTTATGATGGCGATTATGTAACAATCAATGTAACCAATGCAAAGGCAATGGTATTCCTTGCAGAGCAAGAAGAGGGCAACTCCATGATACTTTATCTTGCGATTGGAGCAGGTGTAGTTGTAGTGTTAATTATAGCTTTGATTGTAAGCAAGGTTAAGAAGAGAAGAGAGGCAAGATACATCAAGTATCACGAAGACTAAACCCTTTTAGACAAACAAAAAGCACACTCAACCGAGTGTGCTTTTTTTGATGCATTATAGCTATTTTTTGCGAGTAAATAGGGCTGGGAGGATGATGGGCTTGGCTTCGCCAATTTCAACCATTTGAGCCTGAATTTGGGCTTTTAGCGTATTGCGAATTTCCTTGTACTTTTTATCCTTAATAAGATTTACTTTTTGGCAAGGGTCGTTGTTTACATCGTATAGATAGTCCTCAAAGTAAACCTTTGCTTTAGCCTTTATGTAGCCAATACCAACTGCTCTAATGGAATATAAATAGTCTTTGGTACGGATTGCTCTGCCTACTTGAGATTCGCTTATCTGTATGAAAGCGTGGTCGCGTTTTACATCGCTCTGCAAGGAGATTCCACTATATGTTTTGGGAATTTCGATGTTGGCCATATCAAGTAGTGTAGCAGGAAGGTCTATAAGGCTTACTATATCTTTAACACTTTCGCCACCAACAAACTTGCCACCCTTTATGATAAGTGGAATGTGAGTACAGCTATCATGTGGACTGCGCTTATATTCAAGGTTTCTGGTCTTAAAGTGTGAGCCGTGGTCGGATGCATAAATTATGATAGTGTTATCATAAATGCCTTTTTCTTTTAGTTTTTCGACAAGTCTACCTACATTATAGTCGAGGCGATTTATAGCACTGATATAGTCTGGGTAGCTCTTTTTGTAATCACCCTTTAAGAAGGTTAGGTCATCTGGGATGGGATAGTCTTTGTAGCTTTCAACGGTTGGCTTGTAACCTTCGTAGCAATGTCTATCATTTTGATGGTGTGGCTCAAGTTGTGAGATAAACATAAAGAAAGGCTTATCCCCTTGATGGTTATCAATATACTCCGTTGCATAGTCATTTATGCAGTCAGCACGGTAACCTTTGAACTCAAGCTTGTTGCCATCTTCATCAAAAACATAGCCGTCATACCCGTGAGAAGTAAACTCAAGTACATCTGCAGCTCTGACATATTGATATTTACCTTGACGGTCTTTTGGGATACTGCTATTTTCACAATGGATACCTATACCAGGATATCTATCACTTGCCAAGTGCCACTTTCCGATGTAAGCTGTGTCATATCCGTTTTCAACAAAATACTCTGCAAGAGGCTTGATATCCTTTTTGAGAGCGATACCATTCCAGTAGGATTTGTTTTCGGTTGCATAAGTGCCACTTTGCAAGCAAGCCCTTGCTGGTCCACAAACAGGTTGGCATGTAAAACAGTTTTCAAACTTAACACCCTCATTAGCGAGCGCTGTAAGTGAAGGTGTCAATGTGGGGGTAACTGTATCCCATCTTTGTTGATCTGCAAAATAAAAAATAATATTTGGTTTCGTCATAATGTTTTGATTATACTACAAAACAAGCAGTTTTTCAAGAAAAATCTTACCTTATTGAGCATTTGTTGTGCCACGCGTGCGCGTAATATAGTATTGACAAACTTTTCTAAATTTGGTAAACTTATTTTAACTATGGTTTAACCATAAATGGTTATGGTATTCATAATTCATAGGAGGTAATTATGGCAAAAGGAAGCAATCCTAGAAACCCACTCGAAAAAAAGATAAAAGAGCTTTCTATACCAGCAGCTGAAAGTACAATCATCAAGCAAGAGTATTACGACAAATTTGATTGTAAGCGTGGCTTGAGAGATATCAATGGTAAAGGTGTTCTTGTTGGACTAACCGAAATATCCGAAATTATTGCCGCAAAGGAAGATGCTGATGGCAATCGTATCCCTGTTGATGGCGAGTTGTACTATCGTGGCATTCCAATTGAGGATATCGTAAAGGGCTTTGTTAAGGAAAAGCGCTTTGGCTACGAAGAAGTTGTTTATCTTCTTTTGTTTGGTAAACTTCCAAATGCAAAGGAGTTCGATGAATTCAAAGGTATTTTGAGTGCACTTCGCAAACTTCCAAATGGTTTCTTGCGTGATGTTATCATGAAGAAGTCCAGTCCAGATATGATGAATGTTTTGCAAAGAAGTGTTCTTACAATGTATGCTTATGACGAAAATCCCGATAGCATAGCTATCGACAATGTTTTGATGCAGTGTCTTGACCTTATTGCAAAGTTTCCAATGTTAAGTGTATATGGATATCAAGTATTCAAACATTATCATGAGGATGGCGATTTGATTATCCACCAACCTGAAGGTGAGTTTAGTACAGCCGAAAACATATTGAGAATGCTCCGTGATGACGGCAAATTCACACCCCTTGAAGCAAAGCTTTTGGACCTTTGTCTTGTGCTTCATGCAGAGCATGGTGGTGGTAATAATTCAACATTTACTGCTCATGTTGTAACAAGCTCTGGTACTGATACATATTCTGCAATCGCTGCCTCACTTGGCTCACTCAAAGGCCCAAGACATGGTGGCGCAAACGCAAAGGTTATCAAGATGATGGACGACATTGCAGCAAATGTTAAGAGCTATTCCGAAAAGGATATCAAAGATTATCTTGGACAAATTCTTGACGGCAAGGTCTTTGATAAGCAAGGTTTGATTTATGGTATGGGCCACGCAATTTACTCCAAGTCCGACCCAAGAGCAAAGATTTTGAAGAGCTTTGTAAAACCCCTTGCGATTGAAAAGGGCATGGAGAAGGAATATGAACTTTATCGTAAGATAGAAGTTCTTGCACCCCAAGTTATTGCCGAAAAGCGCAAGATTTATAAAGGTGTATCAGCAAACATCGACTTCTATTCAGGATTTATTTATCGTTTGCTTGGTATTCCAACCGAACTATTTACACCAATATTTGCTATCAGCCGTATTGCAGGTTGGTCTGCTCACCGTATTGAAGAGCTTTCTAACGCAGGCAAGATTATCCGTCCTGCATACGACGCAGTTGCACCCCGTGCAAAATATATTAAACTCAGCGAAAGAAAGTAAGAGGTTGCTATGATTAATTTGATTCCAAAGCCCAAATATGCAGAGGAAAGGTTTGGCGAGTTTGTTATCAATGCCGAAACTACTCTCTATGCAGATGATAATTTGACATTTGCAAGAGATAACTTTAATTCTTTTGTAGAAACAACTTGTGGATACAAGCTTCCTGTTGTTGTATCCAAGCAAGCAGGCATAGCCTTTATATACGATAGGCACATTCACAAGGAAGGATATATTCTTGATGCCAATGTTGGTAGCATAATAATCAAGGCTTCCAGTGAAGCAGGTGCATTTTATGCTGTGCAAACATTAAGACAGCTTACACTTGGTGACCTTATTGACGATGCAGAATTTTTGACCTTGCACGCAGTATACATTGACGATGAGCCAATGTATAATATGCGTTCCATTCTTCTTGATGAGTCAAGATATTTCTTTGGTATGGATGTTGTCAAAAATCTTCTTGACATGATGGCATACCACAAGCTCAACACATTGCATTGGCATTTGACTGACAATGAAGGCTGGAGAGTGGAAATCAAAAAGTACCCATTGCTTACTGAAAAGGGAGCTATCCGAAAGGGAACACAAACAATGGCATGGGGCAATCAATGTATTGATTGGACACTACATGAAGGCTATTATACACAACAAGAAATCAAAGAAATTATACAATACGCAGAGCGTTTGAACATAACAATCATTCCCGAAATTGATATGCCAGCACACTTTGGTGCAGCTATTGCATCATATCCATGGCTCAGTTGTAGGGATGTTGAAATGGATGTTCCAATCATTCATGGTGGCTCACCCGAAAAGAATGGTGTAGGACATGTTATAGCATGCGCTGGCAAAGAAAGCACATATCGTTTTATCTACGATGTACTTGATGAAATTTGTGCATTGTTCCCCGCTCCATATGTTCACATTGGTGGTGACGAAGCACCAAAGAGTGAGTGGAAGAAGTGCCCACATTGCCAAAAGGTTATTGAAGAAATGGGCCTTAAAGATGAAGAAAATCTCCAAGGCTACTTCAACAACAAGATTGCAGTATACCTAAAGCGCAAGGGTAAGAGAATGATTGGTTGGAATGAGATTTTGACTTCAAAAAAACTTGACAACTCTATCATTGCAGAGTATTGGACAAATAGAAGGGATATGAAGGTAGAAAACTATCTCTTGAGTGGCCACGATGTCATCATAGCAAAGCACCAAGCATTCTACTTTGACATGACATATGCTCAAAACAACCTTAAGACTACCTATGAGTTTACTCCCGAAAAGTATAATATTACAGCAGGGCTAAAGGGCATTTTAGGTTTAGAAGGCACTCTTTGGTCAGAGTGGATTCCAACGGAAGATAGACTAAACTATCAACTAAACCCCAGGCTTCAAGCGTTTTCAGAAGTTTGCTGGACACCACAAGAGAGTCGCAACTACAAAGACTTTATGTTGCGTTTGAAGAAGTATTTGCCCGTTTTGGATAAATATGATGTGGTATATTGCCCACTAAATATGGTTAACCCCAAAGGACTCAAGAGATTGTCTACAATGACAGAATTCCAAAACAGAAATGCTCATGTAGAGTACAATCGTGCTATGAATGTAAGAAAAAGAAAGAAATATCGCGGATAATGATTTTTTCAACTACCATTTGCATCGGTAAGCAGGATTGTTTCAAGCATATTGATATTCCCTTCATGGTAGATGAAGACTATTCGCGTTTGATAATTAAATACAGCTATACTCCCAAAAAGTATGATGGCGAAGATGGATACTTGCAAGCACTATCAGCATTCAAGGATATTTATGGTGAGCACGCAGTTTCAGAGAGTGAAGTCAACTCGGAGCTACCACTCAACAACCATATAACCTTGTCGTTTTCATAGGGAGATGAGTTGATTGGCACAGCTCATCGTCACTCAAATGATATGGTGCTTGAGATGGGTATGAACCCAACCGTTGGATTCTATCCTACAAGAATTGATAGGGGGAGCTATACCATCACACTTTCATGTCATGCTGTGTTGAGTGAAAAGATAGTCGCAAGGATAGAAGTGTATGGGCAGTAAGGAATTTAAGTTTGAACTTCATACGCATACTATACACAGCGATGGTGCTTTTACGCCAAAGGAATTGGTAGAAAGTGCCAAAAAGTATGGATATTATGGCATTGCGCTAACAGACCACAACACTTCGAGTGGATGCAAAGAAGCCGTTGAATGGGGCAAAAAGCTGGGAGTGTTGGTTATCCCAGGCATTGAGTGGACGACATTTTATGGACATATAGTGGTACTTGGTGGCAATTCTAACATAGATTGGCGCAAGGTTAATAGAGAAAGTGTTGTAACCCTTATCAAGGAAGCCAAAGTGCAAGGAGATATAGTAGGGCTTGCTCATCCATATCGTGTGGGATATCCTGTTTGCACAGGTGGCAAAAACGAGTTCCCCAAAGAAATCTTTGAGCATTTAGACTACTATGAAGTGCTATCTGGCGAAGTGGACGACATCAGCAACCAAAGGTCTATTAAGGAATATAACGACTTAATTGGATTAGGTTACAAGCTTTCTCCCACATATGGTAGAGATTGGCATAGCGATAAAGACAAAGAAGGTGCAAAATATGGTGCAACATATCTTTTGTCTGACAAAACAGAACTAACCTTGTCCGATGCATTATCGCTTATTAAAAGTGGATGCACCAAGGTAGGATATAGAGATACTGCAAACAATATTTTGGAGGAGAAAAAATGATTACAGCTCATGGTGGAGCCCTAAAAACGGGTAGAAACTCAAAAAAGTATTTTGAAATCATGTCAAACTTAAACATGGAAGCCATTGAAGTGGATATCCGTAGCAAGAATGGTGAGCTTTACCTTGGACACACCCACATACCATTTTTCAAAAGCAAAAGAATAACACTCAAGTATGTATTTGAGTTTTGCAAAAAGTACAACAAGCGTGTAAATTGTGATGTTAAGGAAAAGGGTTTGGTTAAGCCAGTTCAACAACTTGCTGAAAGCATGGGTATCGAACATTTGGTATACTTCACAGGCTCCGTTGCTCCTGAAGAAGTAAAGGATTTGGGTGGCTGTGATTTATATGTCAACGATACATTCCTATTCCCCAAATTTCTTTTGACACTTGACAACCTACCAAAGATTAAGGAGTATCTCGACAGCTTCAATTCAAGCAGTCTAAAGGGCTTGAATATTAACTATATGCTTACCCCCAAAAAGCTTTGGCTCGAAGCACAAGCAATGGGAATGGGTGTGTCAATTTATACAGTTGATAACGACAAAGCCTTGGAAGAAATCGTCAACATGGGGTTTGACAATGTAACCACAAACCATGTAGATGTAGCTCTTGCCAAAAGGAAATAACCGATTATGATTAAATACGCTGTTGTTGGCATAGGCAGAATGGGGCATATTCATGCAATGAATTTGTACTCATCAATGGTGGATGGTGCCACCCTTGTTGCTGTTTGTGATATAGATGACAACAAACTCAAAAGGTTTAAGCTTTCGGCACCAGAAGTATTAACTTTTGGTAACTATAAAGAGCTTATCGCGATAGATATCGATGCTGTAATTGTTGCAACACCACACTATCAGCATGGCGAAATAACAAGATATTTTTTGGAAAACAATATATCTGTTTTGTCTGAAAAACCACAATGTGTAAGTATAACTGAATCAAAACTTATCAATGAGTGCGCCGAGAAATCAGGTGCTCTTTATGGTATAATGTACAATCAAAGGACAAACCCCGTATATGCGCGCGCAAAGGAAATAATTAGCAGTGGTTTGCTTGGTGATATCCGTAGGGTGGAGATGGTTGTCACTCATTGGTATCGCTCACAGTTTTACTACAATCAAGGTGGCTGGCGTGCAAGCTGGAGAGGCGAAGGTGGTGGCATCCTTATTAATCAGTGTGTACATCAGCTTGATATACTGCAATGGCTTGTAGGAATGCCTAAAAGTATAAGAGCAAAATGCAAGACGGTTAATCGTAGTATTAGTGTTGAAAACGATGTTACAGCTGTGCTTGAATACGACAATGGTGCAATGGGAGTATTTGTTGCATCTGGGCACGAGCTAAGTGGCACAAATAGGCTGGAGATTGCAGGCTCAAATGGTAAGATTGTAATTGATGATTTCAATTTGAAATTTATCCAATATGCGCACTCCGAAGTGGAGGTCAATGCCTGCGTTACAGCTGGATATGGCGAAGTGGAAACCACGGTAGAAAGGATTTCTTATTCGGGCGAATATCGCGATAGGGACGAAAAATATGGTCAGCAATTAAGGGTTGTGGAAGCTTTTACCAATGCG
Organism: Clostridia bacterium; assembly: GCA_017533505.1. Lineage (GTDB taxonomy): Bacteria > Bacillota > Clostridia > Christensenellales > DTU072 > Stercoripulliclostridium_A. The sequence continues at coordinate 27,148 of JAFXIB010000030.1, forward strand.
CTTTCTGAAGGGAGTCAACTCATTGCTGATGGTAAGGAAGGCATCAATGCACTTACCATTATAAATGGTATTTATCTATCAAATTATATCAACCAAAGTGTGGAAATTCCTTTTGATAGCAATCAATATGACCAAGTACTAACTAAACTCAAAAAAGGGGAAGAAAAATGAAAACCAGCTTTGAAAACGGCGCTATAGTACATTATGATGATTTTTGTTCAAGATCATTTTATGATATCTCCAACAATCTTTTGACTGCTCAGTTTGATGGTATGGGAGGTATATCAAAGTATGCTGTAATCAACAAATGGGACTTTATTGAGTGCTACTATAATCAAATGGCTGTCAATGGCAAGGTCTTTGATTTTTATACTCCAAAGAAGGTAACAATGGTTGGTAGAAGAATGATCATTGAAACCGAAACTGATGAAGCTAATATTACCGTTACACAATTTGCAGACGACACCACAAATGCCATTTTTGAAGAGTTTTGTATAACAGCAAAAGAGGACAATGTCAAGTTTGAGAATGTCATAAACTTTGGGTTGAATATGACATCATATCTCAAAAACCTATTCAACTCAAGGTTGAGTGCTGGCAATTTTGCAAGGCTTGTTTATGGTACAATTGGTGCAAAGGTAAAGGGGCATAAGCATAATGAAGATAGGGGCGATTTTATTGTAATTCGCAATAGACTAATTGAAAACTGGTGCTTTGATTTTGCAGTATCAAAACCTGCATATCCTCTTGAAACATCCAGCATGTACACCAACCAATTTAGTGCAGAAGTAAGCTTGAATAAAGGGGAAAGTAAGTCTGTCAAAATCATTTTGAGTAGTGGCACATATAAGGATTTTAGCTATTTTGATGTAGCAGAATTGATGCCAAAGTTTGATGAGTATAAAGCAAAGGCAAACAGCTATATTGAAGAAATGCCTGTGCCAGCAAGTTGCAACACCGAATTCCTAAAAGCATATTATAAGAGCTTATACAATTGCTCACTCAGCATGTACAAAGAAATGGGGGACTTCAAAGGCTTTTTGGCTGGGATAGTTTATCAATCTCCAGCAAGGACCTATTTTAGAGATGGATATTGGACGATATTGAGCATTTTGCCCAATAGACCAGAGCTTGTTCGCAACGAAATTATCACACTTGCAACATGTGTTGATAAGGATGGCAAGTGCCCTTCAGCAGTAAAATACAACTTCAAAAACTGGTGGGGAAACCACTATGATAGCCCATCATTCCTTGCAATCATGCTTTATGACTATGTAAGGACGACGGGGGATAAAAGTATCCTTACCGAAAAGTGGAGAAAGAGCAATATCTTGGATGCTTCTCGCATGGTTGTAGAAAAGCTTGCAGAGTGTTGCGACTCAACTGGGTTGCTTTATAAGGGTGGCGAGTACAATAGGCGTGATTGGTGTGATAATGTCTTTAGAAGTGGTTACTGCACCTATGACGAAGCACTTTTCCAAAGAGCCTTATACGCATTGTCAGAGCTCTACAAAGGCATTGATGACGAGCTTTCAAGGCAATATTATGAAAGGTCAGAAAAAGTCAAAAAAGCAATTAATGATATACTTTGGGCGCCTGAACTTGGGTATTATGTTAACTATAAAGACGAAAACTATGTAGAAGATAATCTCTCCATTGATACTGTTGTATGTGTTTTGTTTGGTATTGCGGACAAGCAAAAAGCAATCAGTATGCTCAAGAATATGGAGCAAAAACTTGAGAGCAAAAACAATACCGAGCAAAAGGCAGGGGACTTTGGTTGCTTGTCTGTATATCCTTTCTACAAGGACAATAAGGCAGTGGTAATCAAGTCAAGCCTACCATACTATTATCACAATGGTGGCGATTGGCCTTATTGGTCAGCTGCATATGCTTATGCAAAGCTAATGTATGGCATGGATTATGAGTATCCATTGACAAGGTGGTTTACATACAATATTGACAAAAAGAACTTTACGCCAGTTGAGTTTTATGCTCCATGTCATCCGGATGGATCATTGCTCCAAGCATGGTCCAGCGTCGGTGCTTTTGTATTGAGTTATATTGACGGCAAATTCTTTGAGTAAAAATTTCATTTTAATAGTGAGGAGCGTCATCGCTCCTCTTTTTTTGTTCAAAATTATCCAATGAGTGTACATATTGTTATGCGTGCTAATGCGTGCGCGTAAAATTAAAGTAAATTATGCGCCTATGCGTTGCGTTTTTATTATATTTATTATATAATAGACCCAGCTATTTTATACAAGGAGATTAGCTATGCGTCATTTGCGTCGTTACGGATTATTTGTTTTATTACTTGTTATGGTGGTTGTAGCCACCTTTGCTTTGTTTGCTTGTTCTTCTGTCGATGACAGCGAGAACGAAAATGAAATTGTAAAAATCCGTATTGGCGACTTCCAAAAGCCAGAAGTTTATTATGGCGACGAAATCGACATTGATGGCGCTACTATCCTTGCAACAACTCGTGGTGGAGCAGTACATACTATTCCAATCACAAAAGATATGATAAGCAATTATGATTCTCACAAGATTGGCGACCAATCTGTCACAATCACTTACGAAGGTCAAACGACCACACTTCAAATTACCGTTCTCAAAACCGATGTTCAAGGCATCTCAATCCACTCAAAGCCCAATCAAGTAACTGTTGTTCAAGGTAGCGAACTCAGTTTGGCAGGTATTTCACTCAAGGTTGAGTATCAAACTCGTTCAATTGTTATTGACAATGTTACAAAGTCAATGCTTCGTGGATATAGCACAAGTTTGCCAGTTGGCATTCATACAGTTTATCTTGAGTATGCTGGCTATACCACTCCTCTTCAAATCGAAGTTTTAAGTAAGTCAGTTATTTCTATTGAAATCATATCCCTTCCAAAGGATCGCCAATATTTTGTAGGCGAGAGATTGGATCCATCTGGTTTTGCTGTTGAGCGTACTTATGATAATGGATCAGTTGATACCATTGCATATGATGACGATGCAACAGCTTTTACTTTTGAATATGATTTTTCATATGAGCGCGCATATTCTTATGTCAAAGCTACAATAAACGGCATTCTTACATCATTTACATGTACAGTTTCCGAGCCAGTTGTTACATCATTTACCATTGATGTACAACCAAGGACAAGAGCAATTTCTCTTGGCGACAGAGTACTAACTCCATCAACTGATGTCCTTCATATGGTAGAAGGTGCAGAAATTGACTGGTCCACCGGCATAGGAACTGTTTCTTATGATAATGGCGAAAAGATTACACTATCACTTTCCGATAGCTCCATTTATCCTTTCTATAATTCTGATAGGTCACAATATCTACCTAAAGATTACAAGTTCAGCGAAACAGGTGAGCAGATTGTAAATGTTCGTTATGGTAACACCAACATTTATGCTCCAGTTTATATTTCTATCAACGAAAAGACCCCCATGGAGTTACTTCTTGGCGACAAGCGTCCAGCTCAAAATCCAGAAAGAGGTCTAACTTATATAGAGGAACAAACATTTGTTGAAGGTAGTGTATTCTCAACTTCATTCTTGGTTTACAACATTCTTTACAACAATGCTACCTACAAATATGATGTTGATTCAGTTGCATCATGGGGCAGTATTGAAGAAAGTATGATTGCTACCGATAAATCCACCTTCAACTTGTCAGTTTCGAACATCGAAAGCGATGGTAAGCAACACATTAATTTTGAAATTGATGGTGTCAAGGCTGGATATAAGATTAGTGTTGTTCCAAAGAAGGCAAAGTACCTAAAGGTACAGGCTCCATATCGCAACGAGTATCTTTTGAACGATGTTTTGGACATGCGTGGCTCATATCTTTATGTTGAGTATAACGACAACACATTTGAGCGCATTGCTCCTATTCCAGACAGCGCAATCACAATCAAAGATGCAGATGGAAACATCACAAGCTTACTTTCAACAGAAGGTGCATACACCGTCGAAATAGCATATGCAGGAATGTCAAGCTCATTTACTGTTAATGCTGTTACTCAAGAAAACTATGTATCACAAGTTTCACTTGAAGGTATGCTGTTTGATACTGTTTATAGCTATGCAAACTTTGAGTCAATCCCATTCAGTAGCATGATTATGAATGTTACATACGGCGATGGCGAC
>JAFXIB010000031.1 GCA_017533505.1 Clostridia bacterium
GTCATGTACGCCAAGTACACTCCCATTGGGGGATTTTGTTTTGCTCGTATCTCATCTAAATAATCGCGTTTTTGGGAGTGATGAATGATGAGTGCGAAATGCATTTTGCATTCGCAAGATAATTACCTCGCTTGTGCTCGGCGATAACTACTCTCGCCTTGCGAGAGCGATAAATACCTCACTCCGTTCGGCGCGAAATACAAGCACAAGTGCTTGCGTTAAGGTTTGAGCATATACCAAGAGTGAACAACAACTTTACTCTCTAATATATTCTTTTATCCTTAACGCAAAAAACAAAGTTTTTTGTAATTATCGCCTTGGAGCGATAGCGCAAAGGTAATTATCGCCTGAAGGGTAATTATCGCCGAGTGTAACGAGGTATTTAGCTGCAAATGCTTTTGCTCTCATAAAACGCGACAGTTTAGATGAAAGACGAAGGAAAACATTACTAAAGTATATAAGACCACGATTTTTAGATGCAGAACGCGACAAAGTGAAAGCCCCGAGGGCGAGTGTACTTGGCGTACATGACCCGACGGGGCTTTTGCTTTAACAAAGTTATGCGCTAAAAAGCGTGGTCTTATTTGTCGGCGGCTGCAAGACGCTTCTTATAATCTTCAATAATCTTGGTTGCTTGCATGCCTGGAACTTCTTCATAACGCTCAAATGCAAGGGTGAACTTACCACGACCTTGAGTCATTGAACGAAGGTCAGTTGCGTACTTTGCAAGTTCTGCTTGAGGTGCTTCGGCACTAACAACAGTCTTGCCACCAACAGAGTTGGTTCCAAGAATTCTACCACGATGCTTGCTCATATCGCCCATAACATCACCCATGTATGAATCTGGAACGATTACATCAACATGCATTACTGGCTCAAGGAAGATGGGGTTAGCCTTTGAGCAACCATCTTGGAATGCAAGCTTTGCTGCTGTGATAAATGCGATTTCCTTACTGTCAACTGGGTGGTACTTACCATCAAATACGGTGCACTTGATGTTGATAACTGGATAGTCAGCTTGGATACCCTTTGGAGCAGCTTCACGGAGACCCTTTTCAACTGCTGGGATAAATTGACGAGGAATTGCGCCACCAACAACTGCGTCTACGAATTCGAAGATGCCGTCTTCTGCGCCTGGCTCAAAGCGAACTGAACATTGACCAAATTGTCCTGCACCACCAGATTGCTTCTTGTGCTTACCTTCTGCTTCAACAGTCTTCTTGATAGTTTCGCGATATGCGATACGAGGCTCACGGAGAACTGCTACTGCATTGAACTTATTCTTAACCTTCTTGCAAAGGATGTCAAGTTGCATTTCGCCAAGACCTGAAAGTACCATTTCGTTGGTTTCTGCATTCTTTTCGAGTTTGAAGGTGCTATCTTCGTCCATTAGCTTGAATAGACCTGCGAATACCTTATCTTCGGAGTTCTTGTCTGCTGATGATACTGCAAAGCTGATAACTGGTGCTGGGAATGCGATGGGGTCGCACTTGACAACATCGGTTGGGTCACTCAAAGTGTTGTTGGTTTGGGTGTAGTTGAGCTTTGCGAATGCGCCCATGTCACCTGCGTAGATAGCATCCATACCATCTTGCTTCTTACCACGGAGAGCAACGATGGAAGAAATCTTTTCGTTTTCGTCCTTTTCAACATTGAGAACTTGGTCGCCAACTGCTACCTTACCACGGAGAACCTTGAACATAAGTAGTCTGCCTACGAATGGGTCAACGATGGTCTTGAATACTTGAGCAACAAACTTGCCATTTTCGTCACAAACCAATTCGCCAGCTGTGGAGTTAATCTTGGTTGATTCGCCTGGTGCTGGGAAGATGTCGATGATGTGGTCAAGGAGTGCTGTGATTTGTGCATTACCAGTTGCAACACCTGCCATAACTGGGAAGATTTCTGCGTTAATAAAACGAGCCTTTACGCCAGCTTTCTTTTCTTCTGCGGTGATTTCTTCGCCACCAAAGAACTTTTCCATGAGTTCTTCGCTGGATTCAGCAACAGATTCCATCATGATGCCGTCTTCTTCTGCATACTTATCAGCAAGAGATGCTGGGATTTCCATTTCTGCACCAGCAGTGTTGTATGCCTTGCCTTCCAAAACATCAACATAACCATTGAGGGTGGTGCCATTCATAATAGGAAGCTCAATAGCGATAATCTTTGCGCCGTACTTTTGACGATATGCATCAAGAGTTGCTTCGTATGAGCTGTTTTCCTTGTTAACGCCGTTTACCCAAATGAGTGTTGGAACGCCCTTTTCTTGACAATATTCAAGAGCCTTTTCTGCGCCAACTGGAACGGTGCCGTTTGCGCCGGTAACTACGATAGCTGCATCAGCAACTGATAGTGCTGCAACCATTTCGCCTTCGAAATCGAAGAAGCCAGGAACATCAAGAACATTGATTTTGTAATCTTTATAAAGTGCATATGCCATTGAAAGTGAAATGGACATCTTGCGTGCGATTTCTTCTTGGTCGTAGTCGGAAACAGAGTTGCCGTCGTCTACCTTGCCAAGACGGTCGATAGCCTTTGTCTTGTAGAGGATAGCTTCGAGTAGAGAGGTTTTACCTTCGCCACCGTGTCCGATTAGAGCGATATTTCTTATCTTATCTTTGTGAAAAACTGCCATTATAATTTCTCCTTAAAAAGAATGCGTGTACATATATAATACTATATCTTAAAGTAAATTACAAGGCAATAAAACAAATTCATTGACATTTAACCCATTTTTTTATCAAATTTGCGCCCTTTCCAGCACATCAAGATACCTTGCGCTTTCTTTTTTGCCTGTGAATATAAAGTCCAGCGTGCCACCACCATTGTTGGGAGAGTGGCATTTGAGAGTTTCAAGAATGTCATCAAAGCCATCAAGCACACTTGCGCCCGTTATTTTTTGCACCATTTCGCGCAAATACACATAGTGTGTGCATCCAAGCACCACCCTTTCAACCGAATAGTGCGAAAGCTCTTCCGTTAGATAATGGCTCAACCTATCAAGGTTGGATATGTATCTTTCAATTAGCGTTGCAAGGCAGGGATTGGAGTAGATTGTAGCACCCCTATCCTTGTACTCCACAACCATTTTTGAGCGTGCTGTAAGTGGCGTACATGCAATAAGTGTGCCTTTTGGCTCATCGCACTTTGGTAGCACGCCCAAAATGGGTATATCAAAGCGCGCTTTTAGGTCATGTAGAGCTATGGTGGAAGCTGTATTGCAAGCAAGGATAATCATATCTGCTCTGCGCTCATAAAGAAGCTCTGCAATGCTAAAAAGTCGCTCCTTTAGGTAGCTTTTATCCAGCGAGCCATATGGGTGTGCATAGGTGTCTGCAAAGTATAAGTAATCGGTTTTGGGGTATTGTGTGCGTAGCCTTTTTAGTAAGGTCAGCCCACCAATTCCAGAGTCTATGAGAGCAATTTTCATGCTCTATTATATGCACTTTACCCTTGGATTTTTCCGTGTACAACTCTGTTGATAGCTTTTGCTATCATCTTGGCATAGGTATCAACATATAAATCCACTTCCTTTTTGGTAACCACCATGTCGCCTATTGTAGCGCCAAGCTGAAAATGGTCGGTGGATTTTAGGCTATCTTTGAGAGAGTCAAGGAGTATATTTTTTGCGTAAATGACAAGGGGCACACCTATGGATACAACTGGCACGCCAAGTGTATCATAGCTAAAGCTATTTTTTGCATTTCCCACCCCAGCACCAGGAGTCAAACCGGCATTGCGTAACTGAACAATTTTGCATAGCCTATCAACGCGCGTAGTAGCAAGAGTATCTACGCAGATGATGAGCTTTGGTTTTAAGGTGTCAACAAGTGATTTTACTATGTCAAATGACTCTATGCCAGTAACTCCACTTACCCCTGGCGCAAAGGCACAAAGATTACCCTTGCCCACCCTTTTTTGGGCGTGAGCTGTTACATCGAGATGGGCAAGTGTCTTTGCTCCCAAACTATCGGCAGTAAGCCCTTCATTGCCAATGCCAAGCACCAAAATCAGCTCCTTCTTTTTGACTTTTTGCTGGATAAATATCCTTTTGAGCGCCATGCTAATAAGCTCAATTACATTGTCCATCAACTCATCTCTAAACACCACATCTTGCTTGCTCTCCACAAAATATACATCTTTAGATGTACCACTCATTTGATAGAGCCCTACCTTGCCCGACAAAGACATCAGCTTTGGCGCGCCTTTAGGACAAATTTCGCCCATTTCATCAATATCTAAATGCTCAAAAAACTCTCTCATAGCAAAAGTGTTAACTTTTTTAATAAAAACATTCAAAAATTGTTTGCCAAGTATAAAATATTATGATATTAATATTGGGAACGCAAGACTATAGTTTACAACTATCAGGAGATAAATATGGCAAATATTAAATCACAAAAAAAGA
>JAFXIB010000032.1 GCA_017533505.1 Clostridia bacterium
GTCTTGAAGGCTGAATACCTTTGCGCCTTGCTTGGAGATATATGGCTCTGGCACAACAAATGTTGGTGAATAAGCATTGTTGAATCGAGTTGCTATATCACGAGCAATTTCAAGGTGTTGCTTTTGGTCAACGCCTACTGGAACAAGGTCGGTTTGGTACAAAAGAATATCTGCAGCCATAAGTACAGGATAATCAAGCAGTCCCATATTGATGTTGTCGGCATTCTTTTGGGATTTATCCTTGAACTGCGTCATCCTTGTCATTTCGCCAACATAGGTGTAGCAGTTGAGTATCCAACTGAGCTCGGTATGCTCTTTTACATGGGATTGAAAGTAGATGATTGCCTTTTCGGGGTCAATACCTACTGCAAGATATTGTGCAAAAAAGCTCATTACACGAGCCCTAAACTCTGCTGGGTTTTGTCTTACGGTGAGTGCGTGAAGGTCTGCAATACCAAATATGGAATTGTAATCGTTTTGCAGACGCAACCAATTATCAATAGCACCGATATAGTTGCCAATGGTAATGATACCAGTGGGCTGTATGCCGGAGTATACTACTTTCCTTGGTTGATTATTGCTGTTTTCCATAACTTTATTCCTTTTCGAAGTAAGCAAAGATTGCTTCGTCGATATCTTTTACTGCCACAACATCGGTATGAATGGGCTCAAGGTACTCGAGAGCCTTGATTTCCTTTGGAATATCGGTGAGTGTGTATGAGTGTAGTTTTTTGACTGCCTTGAAGGGGTCCTCTTCGTCGTTGCCAGACACAGCTTGATATACATCGTGAGCAAACTTATAGGGGCTTGCAGTTGATACAACAACGGTCTTGGTTTGGTCGCCAGTTTCGGTTAGGTAGTCGTTATATGCGTTGACTGCTACTGCTGTGTGTGGGTCGAGTAGGTAGTCGTTGGTTTCAAAGAAGTTGTCGATGGTGGCTTCGGTGCCAGCTTCGTCGGAGCAGTATGCCAAAAATTCGGGAACCTTCTCAAACAAAGTATCGACATCAATTTCGTATTCGCCATCTTCCTTTAGGCTGTCCATGAGTGCTCTGACCTTTGCGCTATCCCTATCAAGAATTTCAAATAGTAGACGCTCAAGGTTGGAGCTGATGAGAATATCCATGCTTGGGCTCATGGTCTTGTGGAAGGGACGATTGATATCATATCTACCACTACCAAAGAAATCGGTGAGAACATTGTTGATGTTGGATGCAACTATGAGCTTGTTGACTGGGAGTCCCATTCTCTTTGCATAGTATCCAGCAAGCACATCGCCAAAGTTACCAGTAGGTACAACAAAGTTGATGGCTTCGCCCTCTTCGATTTCGTCGCAACCAAGCATATCTACATATGCAGAAATGTAGTAGACAATTTGTGGTACCAATCTACCCCAGTTGATGCTGTTGGCTGATGAAAGTGCATAGCCGAGCTTGTCAAAACGCTCCTTGCACTCTGGAGAATTAAAAATTCTCTTGACAGCACTTTGAGCGTCATCAAAGTTACCCTTGATGCCAAGCACATGAACATTGTCGCCATCAGATGTTTGCATTTGGAGCTTTTGGAGTGCGCTTACACCTTCGCTTGGATAGATGACAACTATCTCGGTGCCTTCAACATTCTTAAAGCCCTCTATTGCAGCCTTACCAGTATCGCCACTGGTTGCAACAAGTATCAAGGTCTTTTTGTCGGAGCCACACTTTTTGTGAGCTGCGCCCATAAGGTGTGGGAGAATGGTTAGAGCGATATCCTTGAATGCAAGTGTGGGGCCATGGAATAGTTCCATGATGTAGGTTGTGTCATCAACACCAATCACAGGAGCAGGTTCGCCATCAAAACGCGCGTATGCCTTGCGCGCGTAAGAAAGAAGCTCTGCTTCGGAGTAATCACTCAAAAACATACCAAGGACGAGAGCTGCACGCTCTGCATAATCCATGGTAACCATATTGCGTAAATCTTCTTGGGATAGCGTTGGAAAAAATGACGGAACGAATAGTCCGCCATCTTCAGCAATTCCCTTGAGAATAGCAGTGCCAGCACTAACTGCACTGCCACCACGAGTGCTAATAAAATCCATATATACTCCTTAAATACCTGCTGCTTCCTTGATGAATGAAGGGATATCGTCGTAATCAGCAGATATGGTCAATACAAAGGTTGCTTCGGTCTTGAGCGCGATAGCCTTGAGTCTTTCAAAGAAAGATTGCATATCTGATAGCTCTTTGCCAATCATTCTTGCGATGCCGTCGATGAAGAAAAGACGGATGTCGTAGTTTGCTTCTATCATACCTTGGATGAATCCAATAAGGCCATCTTCGGTTTTAATGTTTGAGTCTTTGGTGTTGGTAAATCTAATTTGGTATTTGATTTCCCTAATGTAGCGAGAGGTATCTGAAATAAAGACGATATCTCCAAGTTCCTTCGCAATACTGGAGTTCGCCTGATCGATTATCTTTTTGGTTTTACCAGATCCTTTTGAGCCGTAAATAATTTGTATCATAATTCCTCACTAATTATATAGTTCAATAATTAAAATATTATTGATATATCTATTGTAACATCTTTTGAAATAATTTCAAGGGGGGAAATTAAATTTCACCCAACTTTAACATTGCAAGTGCAAATGCGAAATTCGAAATGCGAAATGCGAAATGCGAAATGCGAAATTGCTTCATTTCGCTTCGCTTCACTCACAAGGTGTTAGAGATAAAAAGTCTATTTTTGTACTTTGTATATATTCTTATCCTTAACTTTTAGCTTTAGCTAAAAACTTCACTTGTGCTTGCACAAACTTCACTACAAAGTAACTTCACTGCGTAGCAACTTCACTGCAATGCAACTTGCATTGCACAAACAGGCTCTGCCTATTTGTGCAACATGAGTTTCCTGAATTTCTGCTTATCTAATCTTGCAATGATGTTGAGAACTTCTTCATCGCTGATAACGGTGTTACGACCAGCAAGATATTCTTTGTCGATTTCTTCCTTGATTGCTAATACGATGCTGTCGCGCTTGTCAATCTTTTTGCCTTCGGGAAGATTGAAGTATGCGTTAATCCAGAATGCAATTCCTGCAAGGCCGGAGTGTGCGTCAAGTGCAACAAGTGGTGGACGGTTGAGTATCTTTTGGGTGTTGAAGATGTTGTATATCTCTTCATCTTTGAGCATACCGTCTGCGTGTATGCCAGCCTTTGTGAGATTGAATGCCCTACCAACAAATGGTGTGCGTGGTGGGATTTTGTAACCAAGCTCGTTTTCAAAGTACTCTGCGATTTCGGTGATAACACTCAAATCCATTCCGTCAGTTGTGCCACGGATTGATGCATACTCGATAGCCATAGCTTCAAGTGGGCAGTTGCCAGTTCTTTCGCCTATGCCAAGGAGTGAGCAGTTTACACCAGAGCAACCATATAGCCATGCAGTTGCAGCATTGGTTACTACCTTGTAGAAATCGTTGTGACCATGCCACTCAAGGAGTGATGATGGTATTTCGGCATAGTGGTTGAGTCCATATATAATGCCAGGAACAGAGCGTGGCATTGCAGCACCTGGATATGATACACCATAGCCCAAAGTATCACAGCAACGGATTTTGATTGGAATACCACTTTCGTCCATAAGCTCTTTTAGAGCAGTAGCAAATGGAACAACAAAGCCATAGTAGTCGGCACGAGTGATATCTTCAAAGTGACATCTTGGACGAACACCAATTGACAATGCGTCCTTTACGATGCCAAGATACTTGTCCATAGCTTGCTTACGAGTAAGGTTCATCTTTTTGAAGATATGGTAGTCGGAGCAAGATACAAGGATACCAGTTTCCTTGAGTCCCATTTCCTTAACAAGACGGAAATCCTTTTCGTTAGCGCGTATCCAAGAAGTAACTTCGGGGAACTCTAAACCCAAGTCAAGGCACCTGTTTACAGCTTCTTTATCCTTTTCGGAATAAATGAAGAACTCTGATTGACGCACCAAGCCATTGGGGCCACCAAGCTTTGAAATCAACTTATATAGGTCAACGATTTGCTCAACGGTAAATGGTTGTTGAGCTTGTTGACCATCTCTAAATGTGGTGTCGGTAATCCATATCTCTTGTGGACAAAGCATAGGAACATGGGTAAAGTTAAACAGAGTCTTTGGTATGGACTCGTAGTCAAACATATCCCTGAATAGATGTGGTTCTTCTACATCTTGGAGATGGTGGGTAAAATTGTGTGTTTCAAGTAAGTTTCTTGTACTATTGTAGGATACTCTATCTTTCATAGCGCCTCCTTTTATCTTGGATTAATCGGATATTTTTTCGAGTTTTGCAGTTTGGTCGGCAAGAGCAAGTGCCTCAACCATTTGGAACATATCGCCATTCATAAACTCATTTAGTGAGTAAAGGGTAAGTCCAATACGGTGATCGGATACTCTACCTTGTGGGAAGTTGTAGGTTCTGATACGCTCGGAACGGTCGCCTGTACCAACTTGAGTCTTACGGTTTTCGGCATACTCCTTGTCCTTCAAGGTACGGAAGTGGTCGTACAAACGAGAGTTCATAACCTTCCAAGCCTTTTCCCTATTTTTGATTTGTGAGCGCTCATCTTGACACTCAACAACGATACCTGTGGGTAAGTGAGTAATTCTAACAGCACTTTCGGTCTTGTTAACATGCTGTCCACCAGCACCACCTGAACGATAGGTATCAATCTTAAAGTCCTTTTCGTTGTATTCAACAGCAACTTCTTCGGCTTCTGGAAGAACTGCTACGGTAACAGTTGATGTGTGTACTCTGCCTTGTGATTCGGTTTCGGGCACGCGTTGAACACGATGAACACCACTTTCGTACTTCATCTTGGAGTATGCGCCCTTACCATTTATCATAAATACAGCTTCCTTTACGCCACCAAGCTCGGTTTGGTTGATGTTGATATCTTCCACCTTCCAGCGCAATCTATCTGCAAAGAAATGGTACATTCTCATAAGTTCGTAGGCAAAAAGTGCAGCTTCTTCGCCACCGGCACCACCACGAATTTCGATGATAACATTCTTTTCGTCCATAGGGTCTTTGGGGAGAAGCATAATCTTGATGTCCCCTTCCAACTTATCCTTTTTATCACGCAAATCGTAGTACTCAACTTCTGCCATTTCAGCCATATCTTTGTCATCGGACTTCATCATTTCCTTGCAAGAAGCCATTTCTTCTTGGTAAACAAGATATTGCTCATATGCTTCTACGATAGGTCCAAGCTGTGAGTGCTCTTTGACAAGCTTTTGCCACTCTTCTTGCTTGGCTACGATTTCGGGCTTGCCGATTAGCTCATTGAGTTCGGCAAAACGCGCGCGCATTAAATCTAATTTTTCAAACATATTATACTCCCTTGCGGATTATCGCTACCCTTTGTACAGGGGGATTGTTGTAGTCGTTTATGAATTCAGCAGAGCCAAATATCTCGCCAATAGCTTGGGCTTGAGATATACCAAGCTCCAACATTAGTGTGCCGTTGTCGGTTAGATAGTCGCTGTAACGCTCGGCTATTCTTCTATAAATATCAAGTCCATCTACGCCACCATCAAGTGCGCCCTTTGGCTCGTAATCCTTGACTTCCTTGTCAAGCGTGTCGATGTCAGCAGTTGGAATGTATGGTGGATTTATGAGAATATAATCAAATTTTCCATTGATATTTTCAAATAAATCACTCTCGATGTACTCTATTTCCACGCCATTGAGTGTGGCATTTTCCTTTGCAATCTCAAGTGCCAAATGGGATATATCACTTGCAACCACCGTCGCGTTTGGTGCGTTCTTTTTTACGGTAACAGCAATAGCGCCAGAGCCTGTGCACATATCAAGTACCCTAACTTCTCTTTCGCCTATTTCCTTTATGGCGCGCTCAACCAAAATTTCGGTATCAAACCTTGGGATAAGCACATCGGGTGTTACCTTAAACTCCAATCCATAGAATGGTGCCTTGCCAAGTAGATATTGTAGTGGCTCGCTTGTTTCCACTCTCTTACGACAAATATCAAGCATATTGTCAGCTATATCCTTATATATTGGGCGCTCGGGCTTAAGAGATGAGCGATTTTTGTATCCCATAACTGACATTATGATTTCTTCATTTTCGTATGCCCTATCGGGATTGATAGCTTGCATATCGGCAAGTATCTTTTTGATAGTAACAGAGGTACGGAACTTGGTAACTTCTTTATCTGGATTTGCTTCAAGCTCCAAAACGGTGTTGAAGGCTGTGATTGCTACCTCAATCATACTCTCGTCTGGCTCGCGTGTTGTGATGAGTTGCATTGCTCTACCTGGAGCTTTTAACACTCTAACAACGATGTTATCAAACTTTGCAAGGAGCTTGAGTACTTCGTAGCTCAATCCAGCAATAAGTGGAAGTGAGCCAATTCTAATCAAAATCTCATAGATTTGCTTGGATGGTTTCCAGCCACTCAATGCCTCAATAAGGGAGAAGAATATAGCAAAAAACAATATGGATACCATCATTACGATAAACATAAAGTTTGTGCCACATCTATCGTGAATGCGTGAGTGCTTTTTGACATTTTCGGGGGTTAGCTCCTCGCCAGCTTCGTAGCAAGCGATGGTCTTATGCTCTGCGCCGTGATAGGCAAAAAGCCTTTTGATTTCCTTCATTCTGCTTACAGCAAGAAGGTATCCGGCAAAAATGAGCATTCTAACAATGCCAAGTGTAAGGTTTTCCACAAAGCTTGCCCATACGCCAAGGGGACTCATATCAATGAGCCCAAAAACAAAGTTTTTGATTACGGTGGGGAGTATGATGAATAGCCCTACTGCAAGCAATAGTCCCAGCACAAGACCTATGTAGGTTGCCAGCTTCATGGAGTCGATTTTTAGGTTCTTTTTGAGCCACAAATCAACCTTGGTTGGCTCGCTATCTACCTCTTCGCCATAAACCTCGCCGGAACGCATGATGATTTCGGAGCCACCAATAAGGCTGTTGATAAAGCTGAGCACACCCCTAACGACTGGTATTTTGTAAGCAATACCTTTGTCGGAAGGTAGCCTTTTGCTTTCAACTTGAATTTTGCCGTATGGGTCCCTGACTGCAGTAGCTTCTGCAGTTTTACCGCGCATCATAACGCCTTCAAGTACAGCTTGACCACCGATGTTGGTACAGTTTTTTCTTGCCATAGTCTTAATTGAATGAGGAGTGATGAGTGATGAGTGAGGAGTGGCTTTGTTAGAGATAACTACCTCGCTATGCTCGGCGATAATTACCCTTTGGGCGATAAATACCTTTGCGCTATCGCTCCAAGGCGATAACTACAAAAAACTCTGTTTTTTGCGTTACGGATAAAAGAATATATTAGAGAGTAAAATTACTTTTAGCACTCTTAATATGCTCTATCCACAACGCAAGCACTTGTGCTTGTATTTAGCGCCGAACGGAGTGAGGTATTTCTCGCTCTCGCAAGGCGAGAGTAATTAACGCCACGAAGTGGTAATTATCTTGCGAATGCAAAATGCGAAATTGCTTCATTTCGCTCTTCTTCACTCACAAGGTGTTAGCCAAAATTCCAATCATTATTTTGCTTTAATTAAAGCAAAATAGGTGCAAGTCAAACCCTGCACCTACCTACTTAACCAAAGTGATTTTATCGTATGATTATTTTCTGCCGTAACGCTTGTTGAATTGGTCTACTCTACCACCTGCGTCTACAACCTTTTGCTTGCCGGTATAGAAGGGATGACATTGACTGCAAATATCAACTTTGAGAACATCAACATTCTTGGTGGTGCCTGCTCTGAACTTTGCGCCACAAGCACATACAACATCAACTACCTTATAGTTTGGATGAATCTTTTCTTTCATATCTATTTACCTCTTTGCTCTGATTTTTCGTAAAAGTGCTTAATTATTATAATTATAATATTTAAGTATGTCAACTAAATTTAACCGACATATTTGTTATTTTTGCTCATTATACCCTTATAACTGCACATTGATAGCGCGCATAGTCATTGGAAAGCTCGTCAAACAGCTCTTTGGCTTCGCCAATAGGCACGGTTTTATCAATAAAGCCACCAAAGTTGATTATCTTTTGAGCAAGCACATTGACAGCAGAATTATACTCCTGAAGCCCACAACATACACCCTTAACATACAAGTTTTTGCTTGCAACCAAACCAATATCAACCTCTTGGCGTGGTATGCAAAGATTGTTGAGAGAAGCCACTATACAATCTCCACCACGAGCGCAAAGTGAGTAAATAAAGTTTGGCGTTACATTGGGAGTGCGTGTTGGACGGTATGGTCTGCCATTCTGCCACCGGTTATGGAGAATACCTTTTTTGCAACATCTTCTCTGCTTTCGTCGATGGTGTAGTATACGCCACAGTCTTCTGCAAGCTCAAGATATCTCCTATCGGCTGTAATTACGATTGGTATTGCTTGATAGTACAAAGCAAGTTGAGCAGTAACATTCATAAGAAGTGAGCCACCTATCAACGCAATATAGTCCCCCTTTGAGGGCTTGAGTGAGTTGATAATGCGCAAGGCAACTGCAACGATGTCTGCAAAAATAGCTTCGTCTTCCTTTACATCTTCTGGGAAAGGAATGATGTTATCAATGGGCATAGAAAGAAAGTCACGCAAAAATCCGTCTTTGTGTATGCCATATACTTCGACATCGGTGTAGCTTTCTTCATCGTCAAGATTGGGGTTGACATAGGGATTGAGCAGTACCCTTGAGCCAAGCTTCAAACCATACTCCGGTCTATCTTCGGATACAACTGCAGTTGCCATACGACAAGGCACCCTTGGATAGTCGATATCGAGCTTACCACCGTAAACCGATACATCTGCAAGAGTGGGGTATACCATACTGATTTTGAGTTTTATCCAATCCTCGGGAGCATGATTTTCTTGCTCCAAAATATTGAAAACTTTGTTGCCGTTAGCAGTATAAAGCTTCATATTCTTCTCCAAAAAATCGTTACTCCCATTATACCACATAAGGGCGCACAATTCAAGAGTTAATTCAAAAGTAGATTGTAACTTTCCTGTATGTCCCCTGCTCCCGTGAGAAGTACCATATCTCCAACCTTTAGAGTTGGTATAATTGCGCTATAAAGCTCAAGTGGTGTGGCATAGTAGTAGCACTCCATGTTGCCACGGAGCATATCGTATAAGTCAAAAGCTGACTTGCCAC
>JAFXIB010000033.1 GCA_017533505.1 Clostridia bacterium
AACGAAGAAGAAGTGGCAGAGACTGGTTCATTTGAGCTTGTTGCAAGATATCAAGTTGATGATAGCTTCACAGCAGTCGGGGACGAAATCAAAGACCTACTCCAAATGACACCATACTACTATCACACCCCAAAAGAGGCGATTGAAAGGGTAAGCGCGATGGATCAGGTTTCCACTCGTTTAAGCTACGACATAAAGGTTTATAAGCGCAATGAAGCTTAAGATTTTGGACTTGGATGTAGAAGTTACACCAAGAAGACAAAGCAAAAACTTAAGACTACGGGTAACGCCACCAAATGGTGTTGTCAAGGTTAGCTGTCCAAACAGAACACCACTCAAAAGGGTGGAGCAATTTGTTTTGGACAACATTGACTGGATACAAAAAAATAGGGCAAAGCTCAAAAGTTCTACCCAAGTAACAAGCTATCTAAATGGTGGCGAAAACCTGATTTTATTTGGAAAAAGCTACAAGGTAGTTGAGTATGAAAGCTCTCGTTTTAATTTGACTTTAGATAACGATATTGCTATGCTTGGCGTCCCCAAATTAGCAAATCAAGATGATAAGGTAGAATTTGTAAAGAAGTATTTAAGGAAGGTTGCCGAGCGTATATTCCCACCACTTGTTCAAAAATACGAGCATATCATTGGAGTCAAATCGAGTGGTATTGGATATCGCTATATGACATCAAGATGGGGCTCATGCAATGTCAAAACAAGGCACATAAATTTTAGTGTTTATGCTTGCCAAAAGCCCATGGAATATGTGGAGTATCTCGTATGCCATGAGCTTATGCACCTAATATATCCCAATCACGGCAACGAGTTCAAAAATGCAATTAGGCAAATTATTCCTAATGCAGATATTGTCGCCAAACTAAAGTGAGGTAAATATGGTTATTGATTTTCACACACATATATTTCCTGATAAACTTGCTCCCAAGGCATATGAAGTACTATCAATAAACGCAAAAGCTGCCGGTTATCAGCACATTCATAACCTTACAAAAGATGGTTTGGTTGCAAAAATGGATGAGTACGGTGTTGATATATCTGTTGTTTGCCCAGTAGCTACAAAGCCAACTCAAAGCATCAAAAATTTGGAGTGGGGTGTTACCATCAATGATGAGCGCATCATCAGTATCGCTGGACTTTATCCCGAAAAGGAAAGTTGGAAGCAAAATGTTGATACCGCCATCAGTATGGGATATAAGGGTATCAAGTTGCATCCCGAGTATCAAAATTTTATTCTCGATGATGAAGCAATGTTTCCCCTTTATGAGTATGCTTTTGGCAAAGGATTGTTTATATTGTTCCATGCTGGCTATGACCCAATAGGGAGTGAGCCGTTTAAGACTAATCCTAAAAAGTTCTTGCGTTTGGTGGAGGAATTCAAAGGAGCAAAAATAATTGCAGCACATTTTGGTGGTCAATCTCAATGGGATGATGTCGAAACCTATCTTGCTGGCAAGGATATCTATCTTGATACATCAATGGGCTTCAAATATTATGGTAAAGATAAATTCCTATCCATACTTGCAAAGCATGGTGCAGATAAAGTATTGTTTGGCTCTGATTCCCCATGGTCAAATACCGGCGAAGAGCTTGATGCATTAGTAGAGCTTCCATTGTCAAAAGATGACAAAGATAAGATTTTGTACAAAAACGCAAAGGTATTGCTTAAAATTTAGTAATTTTACCCAAATTGGGTATTGCAAAAATAAATTTTATATATTATAATAGATACTCTCTATATAATATTTTTAGTAAGGAGCGGTTATGGGTGTATATGCAATCATAATTTTTTTGCTTGTGCTGTTTTATACCTTCTATGTAGGGTTTAATGATGGCTCAACTGCGATTGCTACAACTGTCGTATCAAGGGCAGTTACACCTCGTCAAGCCATAATTTTAGGAGCAATCACAAAATTTGTTGTGCCAATTGTTATGTTTTTGATTGGTACAGGCTCTGTTGCAAGCAACATCAACGATAGCCTTATTTTCAATGAGTACTTTGTCAACATAACCGAAGAGCAGGGCTTTGCATTTGTGTTTAGTGGTATGGTTGGTGCCATCATTTGGGGAGCAATTGCTTTTGCTTTCAAGATTCCAAACACCATTTCACATACATTACTTGGTGGCATCATAGGTGCAGGCATTGGCGCATTTGGATTCAACTCTATCATGTGGACGGACTATGTTTTGCTCAATGTAGTAGCAATGGTACTACTTGCTCCACTTGTTGGTTTTGTGCTTGGCTATCTATTCCTAATCCTTATCAAAAAGCTTGTTCGCCATGCTCCACGCAGGATGAATGGATTGTTGCAAGGCCTACAAAGGGTAAATATAATTATCCTTACGGGAGCCTTTTCTGCAAATAACTCACAAAAATCTCTTGGTGTTCTCATGCTCATGTCAACAGTAGGACTACTTAATTTTAGCGCAGATAACACTCCCATTTGGGTTATGATAGTTATCGCTTGTGCGCTTACACTTGGCATGTTGTTTGGTGGGTTTAGAGTTATGAATACCGTTGGCAAAAAGATATTCAAGATTGCACCAATACACTCGGTAGTATCGCAATTTACAACATCACTTGTTAGTATCGTAGGTACTGGTCTTGGTATATCACTTGGCATGGGACAGGTTATGACATCATCTGTTATCGGTGTTGGCACAGCAGAGCGTATTAGAGCAGTACACTGGAAAACTGCTGGCAAGATTCTTTTGGGTTGGTGCTTAACTCTCCCAATATCCATGCTTGCAGGTTTTGGTACATATCATTTAGTAAAACTTATAATGGGACTATAGGAGGACTTATGCAATTTTTCAAAAAGCGTAAAGAAGAAAACTTTTATGACCTTCTTACCCGTCAAGCTGAAGTGCTTGCAAAGGGAATGAGACTACTCAACGAATATTGTCTTACCAGCAATGAGTCCATTGCTGATGCTGTAATCAAAGCAGAAGATGAAGGCGATATGGTTAGAAGAATAATGATTGATGAAATCAACAAATCATTTGTTACTCCTATTGACCGTGAGGACTTGTTTAAGCTTTCAGCAAAGCTAGATGAAATTTTGGATTACGCCAAGACTTCTGTCGACGAAATTCGTTTGTTTGATGTAAAGCCTGATAGCGAAATGTGTGAAGTTACAGCAACGCTTTTGGAAATGAGTGAGCACATCATATTGGCAATATCCAACATCGAGCGTCACGAAGCCATTGCTGCCGATGAAGCTATATATGTTAAGAGCTTGGAAAATAAAGTAGGTGACATTTGCGTAAAGGCACTTGCAAACCTATTCAACGAAGCAGATTTCCGTACAATATTTAAGTATCGCGAGATATATCGTCACTTAAATCAAACAGCAGATATAGCTGACGAAGCTATGGACTGCTTACTTAAAGTTTTGGTAAAGATGTAATATGGCATATGATTTTTACGCCTATTTAGGCAGAATGAAATACATAAAGAGATGGTCTTTGATGCATTCAACGGTCAGAGAAAACATCATGGAGCATTCCGAGCAGGTTGCTCAAATAGCTCACGCACTTGCAATGATAAACAACAAGGTATTTGGTGGCAATGCTGATGCCAACAAATGTGTAACACTTGCAGTATTCCATGAGTGCAGTGAAGTTATAACAGGGGACCTTCCCACTCCAATCAAGTATTATAATAGCGAAATTACTGGTGCATACAAGGATTTGGAAGCTGTTGCAAACAACCAGCTACTTGGTATGTTGCCCGAAGATTTCCGTTTGGATTATGAGAAAATTATCTCACCAGACGAAAGCACCATTGAGTACAAGCTATCAAAAGGCGCAGACAAGTTGAGTGCATACATAAAGTGCTTGGAAGAACTAAAATCTGGCAACAAAGAGTTCCAAAAGGCAGAAAAAACCATAAAAAAGGAATTGGAATCTTCTCCACTTCCCGAACTGAAATATTTTATGGACCACTTCCTATCAGGGTTTAAAAAGACGCTTGATGAGTTAGAATAATAGGATTTAAAATAGAGCATTCAAAATGCTCTATTTTATTATTATAAATTGACTATTTACAGATTATGCTTTCTATGCTAAAATTACACTATACTAATCGGTGGATATTAGGAGTGGCAGGATGAATATCATAAAGAAATTTTTTGCACCCAAACCTGATAGAGAAGTTCAAAACAAAGAGCTTGTTGATTATGCAATTGGTGTTTTTGGTCAAAACCATGCATACAACCTAATCTCAAGTTGGTTTATGTATTTTTGTACCGATGTATTGTTTATTGATACATTGCTAATTGGTACTATTCTTGGCGCAGCTCGTATATGGGATGCTTTCAACGACCCAATAGTTGGTGTATTGGTTGATAGACATACCTTCAAAAGTGGCGAAAAGTTGCGCCCATGGTTGAAGATTATGGCAATACCAGTTGGCATACTTTCTGCACTTATGTTTGTTGACTGGGGACTACCCAAGAACATGATGGGTGTATATATTGTTGCCATATATTTCATTTGGGATATATTATACTCTTTCCAAGACATAGCACAATGGGGTATGACGGCTATGATTTCCACCAATTCCGAAGAGCGCGGTAAAGCAGCTCAATTTGGTAGAATAGGTGGCATGATGGGTGGTTGGCTCCCTGGACTTATTACCATTGCTATTGCAAATCTACCACAAATTGGTATATCCGAAAAGACTATATTCCTTGTAGCTGGTATACTATTTGGACTTGGTGGAATGCTTGTCTCCATGCGTG
>JAFXIB010000034.1 GCA_017533505.1 Clostridia bacterium
AAAAACAGTAGCATCTGGCTTAAATGTAGTTTTTGTGCCACGCTTTTTGGTTGTACCTATGCACTCAAGATCACCTTGGGGAATACCACTTTGAACCTTGCGTGGAGATACTACCTTTTGATAGCGTTGGAAATAAACCTTTTTGTCACGGCATACTTCAACTTCCAACCAATCTGAAAGTGCATTAACAACTGCTGCACCTACACCGTGCAAACCACCTGAAAACTCATACTCTTTATTATCAAACTTACCACCAGCATGGAGTTGGGTAAATATCAATTCGACACCACTCTTCTTATACTTTGGATGCTTGTCAACTGGCATACCTCTGCCATTATCTTCAACAGAAATGGAACCATCCTTGTTTAGCACAACTTGAATGGTATCAGCATATCCATTCAATGCTTCGTCAACAGAGTTGTCAACTATTTCCCACAAAAGATGATGTAGTCCATTTACGCCTGTTGTACCGATGTACATACCAGGACGAAGACGAACAGCTTCAAGCCCTTCCAATACAACGATATCGGAAGCATCATACTTTTTGGGCATAGCCTTTTTAGTGGTGTTTTCTGGTTTTATACCTGCCATCATATCCTCCAAACTAAAACCTTTGTTTAGAATGTATCAACTCTTATGTACCATTTATATCGCAAGCAATTTATTTTGCAAACATCGACAAAATTAGCACGAAAATACACAATATATAGTACCATAACAAAGATATTTAGTCAATATTTTGAGTTTTAAAATTTTATATAATAAAATATAAAGGCGTACCAAAGTTTTACCACAATAATTGTAAGAAGCTTGGTGCATTATTAGTCATTGATTACATATAATAAAAGGTATGGATAGCTATGAAATTATCATCCCCAAAAATGCTCCTGAAAAAGACTTTTTGTATGATAGCATTTTGAATTTGGAAGAATGTGAAGCACAAGATTTTAGTTATTTACATCATAACAAAATATTAATAAAAATAAACCCCGATTATCACGACAAGCTACTTGATATAATAGCTGATGCTATTACTATATTCTACAAGTTTAGGTTACTTAAAAATGGATTATGGAATAATAAATTTAGTATATTTGACAATTATGCCTTTTTAGGGGCTCTGTTGAGTGTTGACAAAGAAAGTGAAATTAATGAGGTAAAAAAAGCCACAAAACTACTTGTTTCGATAGCACCACATAGCCTATATGAATTTAGGTTAAACCGTCTCAAAAAAAACTGGCAAAGCTTGCTTGAATTATCCAAAACATTGGTTAAAGATGTAGTTAGCACAACCGAGCTTTATGAAATCATATCTTACTTTGTATCATCATCTTTAAGCTGTCCAAAAGTTACAATCACCGACACTACCCCACTCAAGCTTTGGATTAATGATAATCTTATAACTCCTATCCCGATCACAGATGACAATAACATTAACCTTTTGATTACTGCTATGCGTGAGCATCCCAGCCATATTATAATCAAAAATCAAGAGCTGTTAAACGACGATTTACTGAACACTTTTAGAGCTTTAGGTCAATAAAAAAAGAGCCTTGTTGGCTCTTCTTTTATGTTTATTTTTGTTAGATTAATTCCGAACTTGTTTCGCCTGTGAGCATATCAAATTGTAGGCTCTTGCGTTCGCCATTCTCAAGATATTTGATTGTGATATAATCTTTGTCGGTATACTCTGCAGAGATAATCATTGCTTGTGATTTTGCAAATGCCTTTTGGATAATCTCAATTTCTTGGTCGCCATACCAGCCAACATTGTCACTAACAAACAATACATTACCAAATAGATTGTTTACCTTTGCAAGAAGCTTCTTTTGTTGCATTGTAAATGTTAAATTGAAATCGCGAAGGAAGAATACATCTGGATCGTTGCAGAATGCCCTACCATCCAAATGACGACGGAAGATGGTGTTGGTCATTGCATTTTGAGCAGATGGAAGTTCGGGATTGATGCCGAGTTTGTTGTAGAACTTGCCCTTATATTTGAGGTCGACATCACAGCTGATACGACAAGCATCAACAACACCAAAGCATGAGCCGAGTGGAACGCCACAACCAAGTAGTAGCTTGTCACCTACACATTCGCGTAGGAAGTCCATTGCTTCTGCCATGATTTGACCACGGGACTTGCCATTTCTTGGATAGATACATTGGCTATACAAGAAGTCAAGCTTAACCATATCGTATCCCCATTCGTTGAGGATAACATCAAAGAAGTTACGCATATAAGCACAAGCTTCTTCGTTGTAAATATCAAGAGTATATGCGCCACCCCATGCAAATACGCCGGTTTGGAGTTTGCCATTAGGATGCTTTAGCAACCATTCGGGATGCTCTTTTGTTAGACGAGAATTGTGTTGAGCGCTAAATGGTGCAATCCAAATACCAGCAAGATAGCCTTCGTCATGAATCTTGTCAGCAATATACTTCATGCCATTTGGGAATTTGGGAGATGGATCAAGCCAGTCACCTACATAGGGCTCATAACCATCGTCAATTTGGAAAATGCTTACACTATCCTTAACCCTACGGATACCTTCGAGGTCGCGAAGAATGATCTTTTCATCTATCTTTTGGAAATAGTTATACCAGCTTGTGTATCCTGCCATGTGGTCAATGCGTGGCTTGGGGCACTTCAAATCAGCAAAATAGCTATCAAATACACTATCGTACTCGCCTACATATTTGTTAACATTGAGTAGCTCGTATGGCTCGCTTACGATTACACCTTCAACATCCTTTGCAATCTTAAAGGTGCCTTCATTCATATCAGCATAGTAAATAGTAAAGCCTGTGCGCTCATTCATTGAACCATATAGTTCAACTTCGTTTTCTACGCGATAATAGGTATATGTGAAGCTATGGAAAACACCTGTCTTCTTTGAGTACTTAACAAAGTTTGAGTCACCTGAAAGCGCTGCAAGCTCAAAACCCTTCTTCGTGTAGTTTGTAAGAGGAGTCATGCCCTTTTGCTTGTCATCAATAGTGACTTCTTTTGATGTGGTCCATGCTTGATAACCATTGATAAAGAATCTTTCGCCATTCTTTGTTGGATGCAAATAGGTTAGCTCTGCCTTGATAAGCTCCATCTCTTCCTTGGGGATAAGAACAAGCTTTACACCATTTGCTGTGCAGGTTTCTTCGATTGTATAATGCTTTGTTTGATATAAATCTTCTTCATATACAACACCAGCTACTTTGTACTTGAGGTACAATTTGCTTTCTTTCATTATATTTTTCCTCCGAAAAATGTATTTAACTTATTTATTATATATCATATATCTAAAATATGCAAGTCCTAACTTTTAGCCCTGTCTTTGTGCACCATAATGGGTGTCTACATTCTTTTTGAATAGTAGAAAATCATACTTTGGTCGCCACTGATCGCCCACTTTAACATTCTTTTTGAAGTCCTTTTCTTCCCTTTCGATATTGATAGCAGTAACACCTTTTAGCTCCCCATTTTCCTTATAGACGGTATCCCAAAATGCGTGATGTCCAAT
>JAFXIB010000035.1 GCA_017533505.1 Clostridia bacterium
CGGCTTCAGTGATATTCTATTCGCCCTAAACTTGCGCAGCAAATATCACTCGGCGTAAGCCGAATATCACTGCGTAGCAATAGAACTCGCCGAAGGCGAATAGAGTTAGCGTGATACTCCGTTAAGAGTATCACGCTAAAGGGTGCTTTTCTTTTAATTATGATTGAAATATATGACACTTATTTTCTTAAAAACAAAGCGTAAAGTATGGCGTATGCTATGCTTACTGCGTTGATTACTATCAAGGCAATACATATGCTTGGGAAAACTATGGGTAGGAAATGGAGCCCTTGTAGGACAGAGCTTATTGTAACACCAAGATAGATAGCAAAAGCGATATCAGCTACAATGGACAGCGCACCAAGGATAAGTAGGATTAGGAAAAAGGGTTCTTTTCTCATTGCCAATATACCCCCGAATTTTTGAGTGTGTCAAGGTCGGTTGCTGTTGTGTTGCTATCTTCACCGTCCATATATGATTGACTGAATACTCCACGCACAAAGAAATTGCCGATGCCAACAGAGTAGCCTTGCTCAACAATATAATAGCAGTTTGCCCAATCGCTGTTGTATTTATATAGCGCGCCCATAATGTCGCTTTGTACCATTGTAAAACCAATCACTGCGCCCTTTACTACTGCCTTTTCTGATGCGCTGGTGGTAAAGCTACCAGTATTAAATGAGTCCGTGAGCGTGCCAGCTAAATAGGATACAACACCACCTACAAACACCATTTTGTTTTCGGTTTGAGTGGTGCTGACGGTTATATTACCATTGTTTTGGGAGCTAATGATACTTGCAGTTTGTGTGTTGTTGAGTCCAACCACACCACCTACAAAGGCTGATGAATCGGTGGAGAATGAGCCCACAATATCGCCATCATTTTTGATTTTTGTTATGCTACCATTATTGACTGCAAAGCCACCAGCAAGGTGATGCTCCATTGTTAGCGCTTCGGTTTCGGTAACGGTGCCACTGATGTTGCCTGTGTTTGTGGTGTTGGTTACAACACCTTCGTTTAGATAGGCTATGCCACCAATGTTGAGTGCGCCAGCAAGCATTGTGCCAGAGATAGCACCAGTATTCTTTGCGTTGTCAATTGTACCAGTATTGGTGGTTGTGATACCACCAAGGATTATGGAAGTGTTTTGTTGGTTTTGATTTGTAGTAGCTTGGATTGTGCCATTGTTTGTTGCTCCAGTTAGCTTACCATAGTTACGCATAGTAATGCCACCAATGTTTGGTGACCAGTAGCTGGTTAGCGTTGACTGGGTAAGGGTAGCATTGTTGGTAACATCACTCATTGTTGCCTTTTCGCCATTGGTTGCGCTTATACCTGCAAGGTCCAATGTGTCGGAAACTATCTTGGAGCCGTCCATAACCTTTGCACGCGTGAGAGTAGCATTGTTTAGACCCACTATACCACCAAAGATTGCATCCCCAAAGGTTCCAGCTGTTGTATCACTTGTTGCGCCCTTTGCGTCTCCTGTAAGGCTAATATCAAGAGTGGCTTCGATGTCGCTGACAACTCCAGCGTTTTTGTATAGTAGGGCACCAATAACCGTTTCTTCAAGTGCCGAAACTTCATTTATTGTGCCATTTGCAAACAACTTTATGTCGGTCATTGTGCCAGTTGATGAGTGAGCAACCAAGCCACACTCGGTGGTTGCAGTAAAGCTAAAGTCCTCTATATAAATGCTCAAGTTTTGTGCCTTGCCAGTTAGCTCCTTTGTTAGAAGAGCGCTGTTTGCTGGGACCCTGTCGCCACAGTCAACAAACTTTATTGTGCCATTGGTTAGACTGCCAGACAGCTTGTTGATTAGGCTACTGCCCATTGCACCCTTGACTAAAATAGTGTGTCCATTAAGGTCAAGATTGATGCTCAAGTTTTGGCTAACATGCTCTTGCATATCAATTGTTATATCGTGTGTAAGAGTATAATATCTGTTGCTTGTGTCGGCAAGCGCAAGGTCAAATAGGGTGGGTGAAGTTATCTTCAAGGGGCTTTCTAATGTGCCTTCGCCACCAAGTGCGATTGGTACCATCTCAAGTGCAACTAATCCACCACTCAAGCAAATTGTTGATATGATTATGATGGTCAAAATGGCAATGAGTTGCTTTGATGTGGGTTTTTTGGAGCGAGGTACAACTATGCTGTTACCATTCTTTTTGACTTCCTTGTCGTGGGTAAGCCTATATATCTTTTTGACTCGCTCGGTATTGAGAGTGTCCTTTAGATGTGCTTTGACTCCAAGACTGTCGCCTACAACCGCTGCCATTTCAATAGGGGTTATTGTTTGCCCACCAATGTATAATCGGAGCGCCTTACCGGCCTTCTTTTTGAATAGCAAATAGTCTTCTGTTTCCTCGGGCATAACAATATAATCTGTTATGCCTTTTAGGATATACTCAAACTTGTTGATAACCCTTTCTGCACCATACAAGTAGGCAAGGGAAAGTAGTGGGAATCTGCCAAAAGACAGCGCTAAACACTCCTTGTCAGTAAGGAGTGTTCGTAAGGCTTTTACATCATCTTTGATGATAGCCAAGCGTATCTTTTTTGCAACTAAAGTATCCATTATTTTTTGATTTTAACCTTTCTGTCCTTTGCCCAGTTGTCCAAAATATCGTATAGGTATGCTTCGTTTACATCATCCTTTTCGATGATTTGACGGAGGAGTTTGTTGGTTTCACGATAGGTTTGTGTTAGCTCTTCAATGGATGTCTTTTCTTGGGAAATCCTTGTAAGCATAGCTTCGGAACCACTCTTGACAGCATTTATCTTTTGGTTGGAGTCGGCTACCTTTTCGGCAACATCTTTGTTGATAAACTCGTTCATGCGCCTTACATTGTCATCATAGTTTTCAAGGGTGCGTTGTAGCTCCTTGACATTGTAGCTCTTGCGCTTTTCGTCAAGAATGCTCTCAAGCTTGCCAAGTTGAGTTTCGGCCTTTGTTTCAAGCTCCGAAATGTTTTCTAACTTGTCAGCAACCTTTTCCACCGTGCCAAGTAGCTTGGTGATGTCCTCGGTGTAACGATTGCTCATCTTCATAAACCTATCAATTTGACTGGATAGGTCGGTGGCCTTTTCTGCTTGTGAGCTTAAAGTGCGATATATCTTGTCAAGATTGCCCCTTGCATCTCCACTGAATGCTTGGTTTAGCCTATCAATATCACTCTGCACGCCGGAGTAGGTGGCGATGAAATCATTAAGATTGCTTTGTATGGGCGTGAGTAAATCACGATAGCTCTTGAATGTTTCAATTAGCAATTTTACTTCGTTTTGGTCCATTATTTTTTCTCCTTTATCAATCGGCTTCGGCTGATACTTAGGCGGAAGTATCTCGCTC
>JAFXIB010000036.1 GCA_017533505.1 Clostridia bacterium
GATAGAGTTGTTATACCTAACGTATTCACAGCATCTCCCGATGTGCTCGAAGCATTCAACAAGACCGATTATGCAACTCGTTTGAAGAAGACAGGGGTTATTACTTCATATATTTGCCCACTCATGTATATGAACAACCCACTATGTGGAAAGAAGCCTGTTATTACATCATCAAACAAATTGCGCACTTACACAACAGCAAGATACTATACCGATGACGAAATTCTTGTTCAAATAACAAAAGGAGGTAAGGCATAATGAAAACCTTCAAAGGACGCGTTATAACCCCTGGTCAAATTAGTGCAGAAGCTCTTGTATCCCATGGTGGACTCAACACACTTGCATCCTTCCAAAAGGCACTCCAATTTGGTGACAAGAATGCAACCTGTGGCGACCAAAACAACCCTGACCTATATGGCAAGCAAATGTGCGGTAAGGCACTTTGCTTACCCATGACAATAGGCTCAACAACAGGTGGTTTGGTGCTTTATTGTGCATGTGCAATGAAGCGTCAACCTGCATGCTTATTGTTCTCAAACCCAATTGACAGCTTGGCTCTTGCTGGAGCTGTGCTTGCTGATGTTTGGCTTGATGATGTCAATATGCCTGTAGTTGATAGCCTTGGCGAAGAATTCCTAAACTATGTTCAAGACGGAATGAAAATTACAATAGGTGAAAACGGCGAAGTTACAGTTGAGTAAGCTTCAAACAATCAAAATAAAAGAGCAAGAATTTTCTTGCTCTTTTTTTATTCACCTTCTATTAAAATATTTAGGTCAGATAAGCTTTTGAGTATCCTTTCATACGAAGCTTCATCTTTTAGTGAAATTGTATGAGTGTGCAGTCCTTCTGTCAAAATAGATAGGGGATTTGCACCTGTCTTGTTTATTTTATCCACAAATTGGTCTACATCGTAACGAGAAGAAAGATTGAGTGATGCTGTGATTTTGTCGTAAACAGAGTGCTCAACTATAACATCAATAACCTTGCCACCATTATCAACTATTGCATATAGCTCATCTTGGACTTGCTCCTTTCCATGGCGAGTAACCACTCTTTTGATAAGGCTAACATCTGGCTTGTCAATGATATATCCTTTGTGTTCAGCCCTTATTGGTTGACCGGACGCACGCAGTAAAGCTATGTCTGCAACAATAATTTGTCTTGTTACACCAAAAGTTTCTGCAAGAGTTGTCGCAGAAATAGGGGCATAACTAACATTTAGAGTATTTAAGATTTCAATTCTTCTTTGGTCGTTGTTCATAACATAATATTATCATAAAAAAAGTACAAATGCAAGTTAAAGCTTTGACAGGTAAAAATCATAGTGTTACAATGTGTATATACACATAAATATACACAACAAAAAGGAGATAATTATGCAAAGAAAATATGCTGTTTTAGTAGTTGATATGCTAAACGATTTCGTAACAGGCGCATTGAAGTGTGATAGGGGGCTTGCAATTGTTCCAAAGACCAAGCAACTACTTGCAGGTTGTAGAGAAAAGGGTGTGCCAGTTATCTTTTGCAACGATGCGCACCTAAAGGGAATTGACCACGAGCTTAAATTTTGGGGTGATCATGCAATAGCTGGCACAAAGGGTGCAGAAGTAATCCCAGAGCTTGATTTGTGCGAAAAGGACTATGTAGTACCAAAGCGTCGTTATAGTGGCTTTTTCCAAACCGACCTTCAATTGTTGCTTACTGAACTTGGTGTAAATACAGTTATTCTAACTGGCTTACATACTCATATGTGCGTACGCCATACTGGCGCAGATGCATATCAATATGGATATGATTTGGTAGTAGCAAAGGATGCAACCGATTCTTTCACCGAAGAAGATTATAACTATGGTATCAACTATTTCAAAGCAACTTATGGCGCAGAAATCAGTGATGTAGACACCATTCTTGCAAACCTATAATCTCAAAAAACAAAATAAAAGAGCTGTCGTCGACAGCTCTTTTTTATATTAATCAACTTGGAGAACAAAAAACTTTAGATAACTTGTTTCTTCGGCGCAAAGTAGATAGGGGTGGTCGGGTGCTTGAGATTTGATTTCAATGCACTTGACACGCCTTTTTGCTATGCGCGCGCTGTCGATGAGCATGCGTTCAAAGGCTTGCTGGCTTACATAATGTGAGCATGATGAACTTATGAGATAGCCACCCTTTTCGACAAGTTTAAGACCAAGCACATTGATGTCGGTGTAACCACGGATAGCATCTTTGATTTCTGCAACACTCTTTGTAAAGGCAGGTGGGTCAAGGATGACAGTGCCAAAGGTTTTCCCTTGGTCTTTATATTCGCGTAGAATGTCAAAAACATTGGCACATACTGCATTTAGATTGGTAAAGCCGTTGAGTTCTTTATTTTCGTTTACTGATGCAATGGCAACAGGGGAGATGTCAACTGCTGTTACTTCCTTTGCTACCGTTGCTGTGTTTAGACTGAAGCCACCGGTATTTGAAAAACAATCAAGCACGGTCTTGCCCTTGCAGTATTTGCGCGCAGCAAGTCTATTTTCTTTTTGATCAAGGAAGTATCCTGTCTTTTGACCGCCTTTAACATCAACAGCAATTTTTATGCCATTTTCTTCAATGATAACTCTATCGGGTACTTCTCCATAAAGTACACCTTTTACTTCTTGGAGTCCTTCTTTGAGTCTTACAGCAACATCGCTCCTTTCATATATGCCCTTTGGATGGAAAAGTTCAACCAAGCACTCGGTTATTAGTTCCTTTCTTTTATCCATGCCGAGGGATAAAAATTGAACACTTAATACATCTGCGTACTTGTCAACGATGAGTGCTGGTAGGTCGTCAGCTTCAGCAAAACAAAGCCTATATGAGTTATCATAGCCGAGAGCTGTTCTCGCTTCATTTGCTTTCTTTAGGCGTTCCAAAAACAATTCTTTGGTATCCTGTATATCTTCTCTAATAAAAATGCGTACAATGATTTTTGACAAGTGGTTTATGTATCCTTTGCCCAAAAACTTGCCGTCAAAAGAGAGAACGGTTGCAAGAGCGCCGTTTTTATCCTTGCCCTCAATACGACTTACTTCGTTGGCGTAAACCCAACTGTGTCCTGCGAGAATTCGCTTTTCTTCACCTTTTTTTAGATATAATGTGTATGCCATGTTTCTATTATAAATGGATATCAAGTTAAGTGCAATAAAAATTTATTATTTTGAAAACATTATTGACTTAACGCGCGCGTGAGTGTATTATATTTATATCTTGTGGAGGTTAAAGATGAGAGCTAAAATTTTTGTTGTAGTTATTTCATTGGTACTTTGCCTTACCGTAGGTGGCATTGCTGTTGCATCCGAAATGGGACTTGTTGGCAAGCAAGTTGACAATACCGATGTTGTATTCTCCGTTTGGGGCGACTCTATTGCAGAAGCTGTACTTGGTGCTTCTCCAATTGGCGAGCGTGATGGCTTTGGTTACTATGGCTTGGTAGGTAGAATTGCTAATTTTGAATTCCATAATCGTTCTGTATCTGGTCATTTGACAGGACAATTTTATGATTATGTTTCAGCTCCAGACGATGGTGCTCGTATGAATAATACTCTACTCAAAACATCTGATATTATTGCAGTATCCATTCTTGGTAATGACCTACTCCAAAATGATGTAAGCCAAATGGTTGTTGACTACGCAGATGGTATCACAACAGACCTTGATGCTAATGTAGCTATTGCTAAAGAAGATTTCTACAAAGCATTTGATTATATCCGTAGTATAAACCCCGATGCAAAAATTATGGTTCAAACTGTATATAATCCAATGTTTGTTGGTTCTGCTATTCTACAACAATCTGCAAGCGATACTCTACACGCAAAGGGCTACACCGATGCACAAATCCGTGAAATCGGTGGATATATGCTCGATGCTCTAAATGGTGTTGTATTCAGCTATCTTGCTGACAATCCAGATTCTATCACAGTTATTGATGTAAGAAAGGCATTTGATGCTATCTACAACGAAGATAACCATCGTGGTGCAGAACTCTTCTACAATGATGGTGTTCACCCATCAAACGAAGGTCACGCAGTTATCGCTGGTCTTTATCTTGAAGAAATGGTAAAGCTCGGCTATCTTGAAACCGAAGATGTTGTTCGTGGTTACAAAAACATTCGTGTTGATCAAATCAAGCGTTTGTATGATGGTCAAGATGGCGCAAAGGATGCTATCAAGGATATCAAAAAGCAAGATACATATGATGGCGTAACCAATGCATTCTTCCGTTATGCAGAAGATAAGACTGCTGTTCTTGACAAAAAAGCAACTGAAGATAATCCATATGTTGCATTTGAAGAAACCAAGCGCTATTACATAGATGAAACCACAACCGTATTAGGTTTGCCTGTTGGCGTTATTGCTAATAAGAGCAAGAGTTATATGGAGTTCTATGATGATGGCACAATGAAGCTCCAAATCATCGTAAGCGATGGTGCTTTGGGTATGGTTGGTGGTTTGCTTGAAGGCACTGACCTATCAACTGTTGACATCAGTCCTATTGTAAGCAAGTACGCGGTTGAATTATTCCCAGGATTCACAACTGACAAAGTAATGTATTCATTGGGACTACTTGAAGACAACCTTGGCCTATCATTTGTTGGTCTTGACCCCGAACATGAAGGCGTACAAGCACTCATCACTTCATTGGAAAAGGACGGCAAGCTTCCTTCAACACTCACCATTCCACAAGGTCTTGGTGTCAAGTATGAAGGCAGATATACTTTGAGAGAAGTTACCAACCCCTTGACTGGCGAAAAGATGCAAGCTATCCACATGGGTGCTCCCTATGAAAATGGTGATGGCTTTGTTATCATGACACTTACCGAAAACGAAGATGGCAAGGAAATGGTATATTTCAATGTTGACTTTATTCAAATGAAAGTTGTAGCAGTTGCAAAATAATGAGAAGCTACGATAATCTAATTTGTCCAAGATGTGGTTGCAAGCTATCCCGTAATGGGGGTAGCTTGTACTGTTTTTTCAAGCATTGTTATGACATTGCATCAAGTGGCTATGTCAATTTGGTGTTGTCTGGCTCAAAGACACAGCTAAATAGTGGCGACAACAAAGATATGATGCTTGCTCGTAGACGAACAATGGATAGGGGATACTACAAAGCTCTTGCCGACAAAATAATTGATATCATCAAGGAGTATCCACATGAGGATATCCTTGATATTGGTTGTGGCGAGGGATACATCACTGGCGCCATAGCAAGTGCTTATGAAAGCGCTCGTGTAAGGGGTGCTGACCTATCAAAAAGTGCTGTACAGCTTGCTGACAAGCGATACAAAAACGCAAGCTTTATAGTTGGCAATTCTGCCTCCCTTCCCATTTTGGATAGTAGTGTTGATGTTGGTGTTGCTGTTTTTACACC
>JAFXIB010000037.1 GCA_017533505.1 Clostridia bacterium
GCCCGTCTCCGTCTTTGCAATCAGGGTATATACATAAGAAGTTTCGATGCTTTGCTCCATTGGGGGTGCATCGCCACTAAAATTATCACTCTTGTAGTCATCTTCAAATGGGATACTCTCTACCTCTTCCGAATATGAGCCATTCCTTTCCTTTGCCTTGTCATAATACTTCTCAAGTGAAACATCGGTTAGGACATGTACAGCGCAATTATCACGAGCCTCGTATGAGTATAGCTCGCTACCATTTTTGTCAACAATCATAATGCAAACATCGTTTTCAAATGAGAGCCTTCTCAAGAGTAGGTCAAGCGAATCGGAGCTTATGTTTTGCTCGATAGTCTTTGCTGTTTTGCGTGCATTAGATTGACGGATATTTGAGTAAAGGGGTCCTGAAAGCGCAAAACCAAGCGCCCAAAACAGCGCTATGGTTACGGTGGAGAAAAATGCGAATATCATCAGCATTTTTAAAAATAACGGGGTGTTATCCCCGTATATTTTGTTTAGCGTTAACTTTTTAGCCATCAAATCTATATCCCATACCCCTCAAGGTTACGATGTACTCTGAAGCAACCCCCAAGCTCCTACGGAGTAGCTTGATGTGTGTGTCAAGCGTGCGGTCGTCGCCATAGAAATCATAACCCCAAACTTCGTTGAGTAGCTTTTCGCGACTGAGTGCTATGCCACGATTTTTTACCATAAAGAATAGTAGTTCGTATTCCTTTGGAGATAGGTCAACAGCAACTCCTTCAACAGAAACAATGCGTGCTGTAAAGTCTACTTTGAGCTTTTCGTTTTCGTAAATATCCGAAGAAGTCTTTTGGTTGTTCACCCTATTCATAACAGCATTTATGCGTAGCATAAGCTCTTTTGGAGAAAATGGCTTGCCAATATAATCGTCAGCACCGATTTCAAAGCCATGGATTTTGTCATAGGTTTCGGTGCGAGCAGAAAGCATTATGATGGGAAGGGTGGAAAACTTACGGATTTCGCGCACAGCACTAAAGCCATCAAGCTCTGGCATCATAACATCCATTACGACTATGTCGTAAGAACCTTGCTTTACCTTGTCGATAGCTTGCAAACCATCCTCTGCTTCGCCGTAAGCAAAGCCTTCCAATGTGCAATATTTTGCGACGAGTTCGCGTATGGCTTGTTCGTCATCTACAATCAAAACCTTGTACATATTTTTCTCCTTTAATCGCAATCGGTACGATTTGTAAGCACCATTCTAACTGTACCTTCTACACCTTGGCGTCTATATACGATTTCGACGGTGTCGCCAACATTTTTGGAGTTTAGGACAGCTTCCCACTCGCTTGTTGTAGAAATCGCTACACCCGAAACGGATACGATAAGGTCATTTCTGACAAGTGTAGTATGTACATCTTCATTATTTACACCCATAAAATATAGCCCAGCAGGAGTGGTTTGTGAGTTGCTGATTTCTCTTATATCAAACACTTCGGTATCAACTCTACCCGTCACAAAGCCATTTCTTATGAGGTCGGTTCCAATTTTAATAGCATCGCTAATTGGGGTGGCAAAACCGATGTTTACGCCATATTCCCCTGCGCCCCTTGCATTTACGATGCCCACAAGTGCGCCATACATATCAAAGATACCACCACCGCTGTCGCCTGGGTTAAGTGAGCAAGAAAGCTGGACAAGACCGACCATTTCCTTTCCACCAATGGTAACAGCACGGTTGAGTGCAGATACATTACCACAAGTTACGGTACCACCAAGACTGCCAAGTGGGTTACCAATCGCAATGATTTCTTCGCCGGCTTGCAACTTTGTGGAGTCGCCTACCTTTGCAGAATTTAGCGTTTGAGCATTGATTTTGACAATGGCAAGGTCGGTTAGTTTATCACCCCTAACCCACTCTGCGTTGAACACATTGCCATCTGCAAGCCTTACCTTGACTTGCTCGGAGTCCTCAACAACATGGTATGCAGTTAGGATATATCCATCGGTTGCAATGATAACGCCACTACCTGCTCCACTTGAAACAAGCTCGGTTGTGCGTGAAGAATAGGTTGCGCTTTCGGTAAATATCTCAACAACACTTTGCTTTGCGCCCTTTGCAACCTCAACAGCGCTCATAGGCTCGCCGGGAGCTGACAAATTTTCGCCCCTATCTTGTGCGTCGCGATAAATTATGGTTGTTTGTGGTTTTTGGTCGGCTTTTTCCATCTGGTTGGAAACAAGCTTTGCACCAAGGAAGCCACTACCTATACAAGCACCAACAATAAAAACCACAAGGAAAACAACTGCAAGAGGACTCATTCTTCTTACAGTTGGAACGCGTGGTACGCGAGAGCGTACTTCATAGCTGTACCTGTGGTTATTATACATAATGCTCCAAAATGTGATATTTAGTGATTATACTATAATACGCGTATATGAAGATTTAATGAAACAAGAGTGAATTTTTGGGATTTTTGCCCTAATTCACTCTTGCTTACACTCCATAAACTACAATCTCATAAATCTTTCTTGATATGCCTTGATAGCCTTCTCGATAGATTTGCGTGCTTTTTTTGCATCTTCTACCTTCATAACAGCAGTTTGCTTGCCCTTTTCCAAGTTCTTGTAAACGGTAAAGAAGTGTGTCATTTCCTGCATAATGTGGGGTGGAAGCTCGCTGATATCCTTGTATCCTGACCAAGTGGGGTCGTTCATGGGGATAGCGATAATCTTTGTATCTTCGTATCCATTGTCGGTCATGGAAATCATACCGATGGGATAGCAACGACAAAGTGCAAGGGGCACAATTACTTCACTTGATAGTACAAGTACATCAAGTGGGTCAAGGTCTTCTGCAAATGTGCGTGGAATAAATCCATAGTTTGCAGGATAGTGAGTGGATGTGTATAGTACACGGTCAAGGATAAGGAATCCCGTTTCCTTGTCAAGCTCATACTTGTTTTTTGAGCCCTTTGGGATTTCGATTACAGCAAGAAAATCATCTGGGGAGATTCTATCTCTTGAAACACTATGCCAAATACTTTCCATAGTCAGTCTCCTTGTTAGTTTTGTGTATTTTTGAGTGGTTTGTTGCTATTTTTGAGCTTCTTCGGTGGTGGTTTCGGTAGCTTCTTCTTTTACTTCTACTTCAACAACTTCTGCTTCTTCGTCTTTGTCGCTGTGGATTTTGTCTTGGATAGCATCAACGGTAGTTTCAACGGTCTTTTCTACAACTTCCTTTGCCTTTTGTAGAGTCTTACGGATAATGCTGAAAATCTTTACTGCTGCAAAGATTACAAGTGCGATAATCAAGAAGTCCAAGCATGCTTGAATAAATGTGCCCCAAAGAATTTCAACAACAGTGCCGTCAGCTTGTAGCACTTCGGTCTTGAGAGCTGTAAGGTCGGTCTTGATGATGAGTCCAAGGATAGGCATTACGATTGAATCAACAAGTCTATTGACGATTTCCTTGAAAGCAGCACCGACGATAACACCGACTGCCATATCAACGATGTTACCACGGTTGATAAACTCTGCGAACTCTTTGATTAAGCCCTTTCTTTCTTTTTTTTCTTTGCGTTTTTTGCCAAACATTTTTGTTTCCTCCAAAATGTATATATGTATTTTGATTTTTAATTTCTATCTTCGTCAAGGTAACTTGCCATGACATCTGCAATATGTAGTAGCACAGCAAGTGGATATTGCTGGAAGGCTCTTGAAATAGAAAAGCTACCACCCTTTACTCTTTCATCAAAGCCACCCATGTGCCAGTTGATGCAAATGGCTTCTTCCCTTGTCAAGCGCATAAATCCGTTTATAATATAAACGGACTTCTCTCCATGACCGTATGGGAGCTTTTCGTCAATGGTGTAGTAAGGCACCTTTACCCAACTGCCGTCTGGTTGCTTTTGGTTGCGATAGTCCACAACATACATTTCGGCCTTGCAGACATCGTGCAGAAGGGCAACGATAGCAATGGTTTCGTCACTAATTTTGTTTGCCCAGTCGGATTTTTCATTCTTGACCAAATCCTTCAAGCGATAGTAAACATTCAAGCTGTGCTCACATAGTCCCATTTCGTGTGCAAGGTGGAACTTTGTTGATGCTGGTGCTGTGAAGAAATCGGTGCTTTCAAGGTAGGCAAGTAGCTTGCTTGCACCTTCGCGCTTGACATATTGATTGTAAATATCGATAAATTGGTCTTTATAGCTCATAGTTACCTCTTACTCTATAACATTCATGTGAAAAATCTTGTGCGCCACCAACCTTTACGCTACCACTTTGGAGTGTGAAAATGGGATAAACACAGTCATTCAACTCCAAAACTACCATATCTCCCATATCAAGAAGTGTAATATCAAGGTTAGCTTCGTCCATGTAAATATCTTCTTCGCCGGTGATGGATAGCTTGCCAGATTCTCCTATGACAACACTAACATCTCCAGCGCCCAGTGATACACCTTGCTCTTTTGGAAGGCTGAAAAGGTGCAAAATATCACTTTCTCTCATCCACTCGGTGGGTTGAGTTTTGCCCTCTTCGACACCCTTGTCAACAAGCTTTCTTGCGCCCTTTAGCATTTCGCGATAAAGTCTCAAGCCCAAGCCCTTTTCGGTGGGATATACTTCCAAGCTGACAAGCGCATTACCCTTTGCTACAAATAGCATTGGCTTGCCTTCTCCTACCATGGTGGAGCGAATGGTATCTGCACTAAAGCCCTGCACTTCGCCTTGTAGTGTAAGGGTATTTTCGGTTAGGTCAAACTGGGATTTTGCAATATGCACACCACACATAGAGTATGCAACATAGCTTCCGTCGTATGCCACAAAGGGACTGGGTGCGCCAAGATAGGTTACCATATTTTGCTCGGTGGTATTGCAAGTTATATCACACTTAACCCACTCCGCACCATCTATTGATGAGTATGCAGGGATGATATCTCCGTTTGTTTCGGAGCCGATGAGATAGCGCATACCATTGGAATAAAAACACTTGATGTCTTTGAGCGCTGTGTTTTTGAGTAGCGCATTGGGATATCCTTGGAAGTTTTCTCCGTCCTTGCTTACAGCAAGATGAAGGTCGGTTTTGCCAAAGATATTTTTGGTTAGGTAATGGAGATAAATTTTGCCGTTTTGTATGTATGCAGAGCAGGAATCAACGCTCTTTTTTACAAAAACAGCCTCGTCCATTTGCTCCCACTCATAGCCATCAGTAGACCTAAAATGCATAATCCAGCCCTTTGTAAAGGTGGAATATGGGAAAAACAGATGAAATTCTCCACTCAAATAGATGACAGCAAAACCTTTTGTGCCATCAAAAAAGGGAATATTATTAAATTTTATGCTATTAATGATGTTATTTGCCAAAATTCAACTCCTATTTTTTATATAATAAACCATTTTTTGCTATTAGTCAATTACTACTTGCGCGTAATTATTGCGCGCGTGTGAATTTTATGTTATACTTAAACCATGCAAAGAGAAGATTATCCCATACCAAATTACATAAGACCACGCTTCAAGTCACTATGTGGCGAGTGGAAAGTGGAGCTACTTGGACAAACCGAAACCAAAATTTGTAGCTGTTCCGTACCATTTGAGCTTGGCTCAAAAAACAGTGGCGTAGAAGATATTGCTGGCGTACAAACAGCTGTATATCAAACACGCTTTGAGCTAAATGCAAGCGAAATTTCTGGTGCTGTACTTTTGAATTTTGGTGGAGTTGCCAACCACTCAAAGATATATCTCAACGATATGCTTGTTGCCGAAAATGTAGGCTACAATCACTCCATGGTTTTTGATGTATCTATGCTAACCAAGGAAGGCGACAACTTCCTAACCGTTGTGGCAAGTCGCTCTCTTGAGAGCAATGAGCCTATTGGTATCATAGGCGAAGTATGGCTTGAGTTTACTGCAAAGAGCTATTTTGGTGCTGTGCGCAGTTATGCTTCTCTTATGAACAAAACCATATATGTACAAGGTGCAGTTGCTGGCGAAACGGAAGGCTACAAAGTCAAAGTTGAAATTGCCTACAACAAAAAGCCCGTTGTAACATACGAGTATAAAGCAAAGAGCGTACTCAATCTTGGTGCAAACCTAAAGACACAAGCAGTTTTTTTGTGGCAAGCACTTGAGCCAAGATTTTATGAGATACGCATATCACTATACAATCCACAAGGTGGACTCTGCGACCAAATTTACACCTATTGTGCATTTAGAGATGTATCCCTACTTGACAACAAGCTATACATCAATGGCACACCCACCTTTATGCGCGCTATTGAGATTGATGGATACTATCCCTACTCTGGCTCCTACTATGCAAGTTCCAAGGAAATCGCCCAAGATTACGCCACGGTTTTGATGCTTGGATTTAACACCTTGGACTTCACTCGCTACCCCACTCCAAGAGAGCTTTACATTGCAGACAAACTTGGACTTATGGTAAGAGCATCCCTTGGTGGCAACAGAGTAAACGAGCAAGATGCATCTTCATTTGAAGCTTTTGCATCGGAAAGCCAAATGCTACTTAACCGTGACTTTGGGCATCCAAGTGTCGTTTTTGAAGTTCCCTTTGAAGATTATACCGGCTCTGCACTCATACAAAGCTCAACCTACAAATTGCTCAAGCAAACCGACCCTACCCGTCTTGTAAGCGTGCGTGGTGGCGACCTTTATGAAACCGATATATACGAGTTCAAAGAAGAGTCAGGGGACGCAGAGCAAATCGAAGAGTGGTTGATGTATCGCTTCAATGGCATAAAGCTCTCCGAAAAGGAAGATGCCAAAAGGCGCAAGCATAATCCAGAGCTACTCACCGAGCAAAAATTGCGCACCATGCCCTTTTATGTCGGTAGCATAAAGGCTGGCAATCTCCGAGCAAACGACCACTATTCCGAAGTACAATTTATATCAAATTATGCCCGTCAAGCAGAGCTGATTATGGCAAGTGGTGCAATAGGCTTTACCCTATCATCACTTGTGGATAATGACGGCAAAAATGGACTACTCAACGCAAATCGCGACTTTAAGATTTCGCGTGAAGGCATCGCAAAAATGCGTGCAATAAACAAGAAAAAAGCTTTCATAGAGCAATAGGAAGGTAATATGAGAACACCCATCAAAGTATTCAGCAAAGAAACCGGAAATGCAAACAACTATCGTATTCCATCACTTGTTATGACAGGCGATGGCTCTTTGGTCGCAAGCTGTGACGAGCGTTT
This sequence comes from Clostridia bacterium, assembly GCA_017533505.1. GTDB lineage: Bacteria > Bacillota > Clostridia > Christensenellales > DTU072 > Stercoripulliclostridium_A. Next base: position 7,191 of record JAFXIB010000037.1, read on the forward strand.
TTATACCGGCGCCGACAATCCCAATCGTATTGATAAGGTTGTACGCATATCAAACGATGGTGGCTTAACTTGGAGCAAGCAAATAACAGCAGTTGCAACCATAGGCGAAGACAAGCAACACTCATCCGCCGCCATTGACCCAGCTACTCTATATGACGATGCCACAAACACCATCTTTATGCTCTATTCATTTACACCTGCTGGCATTGGCATACTAAACTGCAATGCTGGTAGTGGCCTAATAAATGGCAATCAAAGGGTACAAAAAGGACTATGCAACTATGTTGTAGTTAATGGAGAGCTTACCCGTAACGGAAATCCCACCGGCATTAAAGTAGACGAAAGTGGCAACCTTTCATGTGGTGGCAATATATTTACACGCACATCTAAATATGTTGCATACGGTACCAGCTATCTTATGCTAACAAAGTCAACCGACGGTGGTTTCTCTTGGAGCAAGCCAATATGTCTTGACCATATGGTAAAGAGCAAGAGAATGCACTTTATAGGTTCAGGCCCCGCAAATGGCATAAAGATTAAGGACGGAAAATATGCAGGCAGATTGGTATTCCCTATATACTATGGTCTTGGTAAAATGCCAATGAGTCTTACTTGCGCAGTAATTTATAGTGACGATGGTGGCAATACTTGGAACATGGGTGCTACTCCCGAAATCGATGGTCGCTTCCCCAAAAAGAATCCTTGGATTATCCCCGACCCATTGATGACAACAGAAAGTCAAGTAGTGGAGCTACCTGGTGGCACTCTTGCAGTATTCATGCGCAACCACAACAAAAAGAGAAGAATACTCCGTGCTATTTCTACTAATGGTGGCGCAAGCTGGCAAAAGCCCGAGTTCATCGACGACCTACCCCATTGCATTTGCCAAATTACAGCAATCGGTTTTGAGTATGAAGGCAAGTTTATGGTAGCCTGCATCAACGCAAGCGACACCAAAAAGAGAGTCAACGGCGTACTCAAAGTATCCCTTGACGAAGGCAAAACCTTCCCCTACTCCTACACTATCACAGAAGGCGAATTTGTATATAGTAGTGCAGTATATATGGGCAACGGCGACATCGCTGTCCTATATGAAGACTGCACCCAGCACGAAGATATCAAGTTTACCGTCATCAACCTAAAAGATGTAATCAAATAATATAAGGAAATAAAAAGGGGCTTTGCTCCCTTTTTCTTTTGTCATGAAAAAAGCTAACCACTCAACTGCATTGAGAATAACCGTCCTTATAAGCACATTCTTGTTTGTGCTACTCTTGGTTTGGGCAATATACCTAAAGTTTGGAAGAGCTTACTCCATTGAGTTCAATCACTATCGATTGCACGAGTACAGTACCAAGGAAAGATTTCTCCTTGACATCATTCCATTTGAAATTGGCGACCATCACAGAAACCCCAAAATGGCAGTTGTAGAGATATTCCTAAATGGTCTTGTAATGGCACCATTTGGCGTACTATTCAACATCATAGACAAAAGACCAAGAGTACTCAAACATCTCCTAATAGTATTTTTGATATCCTTAACCTTTGAGATAGTACAATTTTGCACCTTGATTGGTGGCTTTGCAACAGACGACCTAATCATGAACACATTGGGATATTTTATTGGATATGGTATTTATCACTTGATATTCAAGCGACTCCCCGACAAAGCAAACCTAATCATTTTTGCGATAGTAAATGTACTCTTTATTGGTATACTAATCTACGCTGTAACGACGATAATTGCAATCTGGGATCTTCTTGTCAAGATACTCACCACCAACCATTTTAAGCTTCTCCCCTTAAAATAAACCTTATCTCAAAAATCAAGCTCCCCATTTGGGGAGCTTTTTGTGTTATGAATTTTTCAATTCAGCTAATATCACCGCGACTTCCCAAGGCGATGTATATAATGTATAGGTGTAACTATATCCATAATAATCATAATAGGTTCCATTTTCTGTATTCTTTTTAAAATATTGATGATATCCATCATCGTCTGTTGTATCACTAACCAACTCTACTTTTTCTCCTAATTCCAAATCAGCTGAAACAACACTACCCTCTTCAACATAAGTATCATTTGTACCAAAGTATACATATCGATTATTGTCTACATCAAACAAGAAATATAAGTCATAATTATTTGTGTGCTTTACAAAAGCATAATCATATTCACAATCTGGCTCTATTCCTGCTTGTTCAATGGCTTCCTTAATTTCATCATCAGTAAACCCTTCAAAAGACATTTGTTCTTTGATATGTGCCAACATTTCTGGTTGTGTACTCCATTGTATGTCACTTGTGTTATTCTCTTCCCACAAGTAATTAATTCTATCAATGGCATGCTCTTCCCAATCTACATCACTCTCATTTATCATAGACATCAACTCATCATAACTAAAGCCGTCTGGATAGACTTGGTCAAAAAGAATCTCAAATGCACGATTTTTATTAAAATAATCATTACTAAAAGAGTAAGTTTCTGATAAACTTTCGATAAAATATTGTCCTTGACTTATCCAATTTATAGCATCATATTCATCTTCATAGTAGATTGTATCTATCCATTCTTCTTCGAGCATATCTAATACATCTCCAACAGAAATCCAACAAGGAACAGACGTATATCCATCGTAGCTTAATATCTCTGTTATATTGCGTTTTACATGCTTTGACCAATTGATATTAGCATGCTCAACTGCGTATTTTGCAATATCCAATTCATAACCTTCTACATCTATCAAGTACTCTTGCATATATGTAGGAGATACCCAATCTACACCATTGCCATAAAACTCTTCTGCTACATCTTCAGCACACGCAATTGCAAAAGCTTGTTCTTCAGTATGTTCAGGTTCTTTTGGTTCATCATTAGAATCATCTTGCTTATAGTTGATGTCTAAATCAATTGTAAGGCTGTTTAAGATGTAGTTCATTTTTAATCGAGCTCCATCTTGATTAAAGGCTTCAAATGTATATTCATCTTCTTTAATATTGATATTATATCCAAACTCTTTGCACAATAGTTTATATGCCTCAACATCGTTCTCCGTTTTATCATAAAGGCTAACATATAGTGTATCCTCATTATTGGTTATAATCCAACAATCATCCGATTCAATTTTTGGCAATAAATCTTTTAAGATAATTTCTTCCCATACCAATGACTCTTTTTCTTCTTCCGAATTGCAACATATTAAAGTCAAAGACAAGGTGATTACTAAAACGAATATACAAATTAGAATAAATGGCTTTTTCATAATCTTGACTCCTTATCCTCATTAATATTAACATTATATACCAATATTTTTGGTATTTCAAGGTTTATACTAAAATTATTGGTATAGTGCAAGTATGATAAAGATAATGTTTGCAGAAAATTTGAAGTCCTTGCGTAAAAGTAAAGGCTTAACTCAAAAGGAACTTGCCGACAAAGTCGGTGTTGACCAACGCACTATCAGTGCTTGGGAAAAGGGTATTTGTGAGCCTGGCTTCCAAATGCTTGCCCATCTATGTGAGATTTTTGGAGAAACATTTGATAGCATTTTAAGTTAGATTTCATAAAAAAACGGAGCTTGTTTGCTCCGTTTTCTATTTTCAACTATGCCTTTTTGATTTTGAGAAGGCTTTTTAGCTTTTGCTTTGCTGTGTCAAAGGTGTTGCTGATTGCATCAAGCCACTTTTGGGGGATATACTTGAGAGCAAAGTAACAGCCAACAAATATTCCTATGCCACCAACTGATATTGGAAGTGCCAAAATCAGCATATCAAGATTATACTCATTGCATAGTCCAAACATCGTCCTTGTGAATGGTATGAAGAAACATGCTACAAAGAAGATTGCGAGTGCAAGTATCAAGGCAATCCTTAACTTTGTGAATGGGATACATAGCTTTACGATGAATGCAAGTCCTATTGCAACGGTAACGATAACGCAAACGGTGGATATTTGTGCGCTTGTGAGATTGAGGCTGGGGGATGCAAGATATACCGTAAGGACTGCAAGCACAATCGCAATGGAGCATGGAAGTGCGTTCCTTATGACGGTAGGCATAAATCTGCCCTTTACGATTTCCTTGTTTGGCTCAAGTGCCAATATGAATGCTGGGGGTCCAATGGTGATGTATCCTACAAGTGTAAGGTTCTTTGGTAGGAATGGTAGGTCGGCTGATAGTATCATAAATAGGAATGCAAATGCGCAGTTATATAGTGTCTTGATTAGGAATAGCGCTGCGCTCCTTTGGAGATTGTTGATACATCTTCTGCCTTCGGCAACTACCTTTGGCATACTTGCAAAGTTGTTGTCCAAAAGTACCAATTTGCTTACATTCTTGCTTGCATCAGAGCCACTTGCAACAGCAATGGAGCAGTCAGCTTCGCGTAGAGCCAATACATCGTTTACGCCATCGCCTGTCATACCTACGGTATGTCCCTTTGCTTTGAGTGCCTTTACGAGCATGAGCTTTTGGTCTGGGGATACCCTACCAAAAATGGTATATTTTTCTGCTGCTTCATAAACCATTTCTTCGGTGGTAAGGGTGCTTGCATCAATATAATTTTCGGCATCAACAAGACCGGCACGAGCAGCAACACTCTTTACGGTAACGGGGTTGTCGCCAGAAATAATCTTTATGGTTACGCCTTGCTCACGGAAGAACTCCAAGGTGTCCTTTGCTTCTGCCCTAATCTTGTCGGCAATGAGAATGAGTCCCATAAGCTCCAAGCCACTTGGGAGAGCGTTATCAACCATAGCACTTGCGCCCTTTGCAACAGCAATAACACGCATACCCCTTGCAGAGTAACTTTCAATTTCTTGCTTGAGAGCGTCATCCATATCCTTGAAGACAAACTCGGTTGCACCCATTAGCAATGAGCCATTTTCAAGATTGATACCACTATATTTTCTTGCTGAACTGAATGGCACAATTGATACTGCCTTTTGATAGTCGGCGACCTTTTCGGTATAGTCACTTATTGCAAGCGCTGTGGGGTTGGTGTCGCCTATGTTACGCACCAAAGATGTGAGAGCCTTAACAATTTCATCTCTATTTGCGCCCTTTTCAATTATCTCTTGGACTTCCATTTTTCCTTCTGTGATAGTACCTGTCTTATCAAGACAAAGCACATCTACACGAGCAAGAATTTCGGAGCAATATAGGTCTTGTGCAAGCGCATTATGACGGGATAGCTTTACGACTGATACACAGAAAACTGCACTCGTGAGAGCAACAAGCCCACTTGGTATCATACCGATTAGGGTTCCCATAACGGTTAGTACGGTATCATTAAGTTGATTATGTTGGGCAAAATACTTTACTGAAAAAAGAGCAATTCCAAGGGGTACAAGTATAAAGCTCATAATCTTGATAAACTTGGTAAGGCTGTTTGCTATTTCGCTGTTTTGAGCCTTGAGCTTCTTTGCGCCTTGGGTAATCTTGGTTGCGTAGTTATCAGTACCTACATGGATAACCTTGCTTATTGCAGTACCACTTATAACAAAGCTACCACTGAGTAGCTCGTCGCCTATTTCTTTGGTTATTGGGTCGGACTCCCCTGTTATAAGGGACTCGTTTACTTCCAAAGAGCCACTCATAACGATGGCATCAGCACAAATTTGAGAGCCGGCGCTGAGTTCAATGGCATCGTCAAGCACGATGTCCTTGAGCGCAATGTTGACCTTTTCGCCATCACGGATTGCAGTAACCTTTGGGGCACTCAAAAGGGATAGCTTATCAATGGTGCGCTTTGCCTTTAGCTCTTGGAATATACCAACAAACAGGTTACCAATGACAATTGCCAAAAAGCCAAAGTTGGATAGTCCGTCCAAATTCTTTGGCACAAAAATCAAAAGTATAACACTAATTACAACAAACAATAGGTTGAAAAATGTGATTATGTTTGTGCGTAGTATTTGTGGTACACTCTTTGTCTTTACATTTTGGTCGCCATTGACCTTTCCACTTTGAACACGCTCTTGGACTTCCTCTGAAGTAAGGCCAATGATGGCGTTTTCTTCGGGCATAATATTATTATCCATATTATTCTCCATTAGTATTTGGATACTATTTATTATACCACACACGCGCGTTAAGTCAATATTTAATATTTATCCCTATTGAAACACATACTATGTTATGATATAATTCCTTTATATGGGGGATTTAGTGGAGGTATCTATGCAAAAAACATTGGCCAAAAGAATATCTTTGACATTGGTAGTTGTTATGCTTGCTTTAACACTTGCCTTGAGTGCAGTAGGACTTCTTGCAAAAAAAGAGCCTAAACGGGGTATTGTTATTGTTACTGCATTCCTTTCTGGTGGGCTATATCTCAACAACCCAGACGGTACCCAAACCCAGCTATGGGACCCACTACAAAAATATGAGGATTTCCCTGTGCAAAGCGTAATGGACCCAGTTAAGGGCATTGGTATATCGGAAGAAGTCATCAACAAGGCCTTGAAGGGTATGGGTGGACTCCCCGAAGTGCTCAATCTTCTCAATGCCGAAACGGGACTTATGGCAAACATGACTGTTGATATCATGACTGGTAAGAGCATAAAGGATATTTCTCCAGCAAACCCCGACTCTCCCAACCGACTAAAATATGGCGCAATCAACTGCTACAAGGAAACATACGACTCTATGCTTGAGCGCTATGGCGAAAAGGCAGAGGTTGTTGTATTCAACTACGACTGGCGTCTTGACAACGACAAGAATGCCGACCTTCTTGAAGAGTTCATCAACGAGCGTGGATACGACGAAGTTGTACTAACTTCACACAGCATGGGTGGTAGTGTTGTTGGATGCTATCTCCAAAAGGCAGAAAATCGCGAGAAGGTTGTACTTTACACCCCCTATTCATCAGCCTGTCTTGGTGCAGTTGATGCTCTTGTATATATAGAAGATATCACTCGTTTGGTATCAGGCTTTGACCTTGGTGCAATTGGTGGTTTCATTGACATCAACCAAATCGTAAAGGATGTTGTTGAGCCATTCTTAAGCTCACTTGTAAGCATGTATCAACTTTTCCCATCCCCATATCTCATGGAAAGTGGACAATATAGTGGCGACAACCATATGATTACC